>CAYZLN010000231.1:1664-3270 GCA_964479295.1 uncultured Gemmatimonadota bacterium | reverse complement strand
CGGGTCGTCACGTCCGTCAGCTCGACCCGGTCGCCGTCGCCGAGGTCGCGGATGGCCTGGTAGGTGCCGGAGACCACCGTGTCGCCGGCGGCCAGCCCCTCGAGCACCTCGAAGTGGCTGCTGCCCGCGATGCCGACCCGGACCGGCCGGAACCGGGCGTCGCCGCCCTCGACGACGAAGACGCCCTCCACCACCCCCCGGTCGAGGAGAGGGTCGTCGACGGCGTCGCCGCGCCAGCCCTCGCCCAGGTCGGCCGTGTCCTGGAGGGTGAGCGAGATGATGGGGATCGCCAGCGCGTCGGGCCGCCGGGCGGTGATGACCTCAGCCGTCGCCGACAGGTCGGGGCGGATCCCTTCCGGCGGGTCGCTCAGCAGGACGCGCACCTCGAAGTCGACGGCGTCGTCCTGGCCGCCGCCCGTCTGCGAGCGGGGCTGCATCGAGCTGTTGCCGATCTTCCTCACGCGCCCGGCGAAGGAGCGGTCCGGGAAGGCGTCGATCTCCACCGACGCCGAGTCCCCCGTCCGGACCTGGGTGACGTCGGTCTCGTCCACCTCCACCACGGCCTCCATGGACGAGAGGTCGGCGATGGTGAGCAGCAGGCTGCCCGGGTTGTTCATCGTGCCCACGATGGCCGTCTCGCCCTGCTCGACGTTGAGCCGGGTGATCCGTCCGCTCATGGGGGCCCGGATCACCGTCTTGTCCAGGCGGTCCTGGGCCTCCTCCAGGGCCGCCTCCGCCTGCTCGACGGCGTGCCGGGCCGCCTCGAGCTCGGCCTCCCGCACCTGCGCCCGGGTCCGGGCCTGCTCGGCCTCCTGCTCGGTGACCAGGTCCGGGGTCCGCTGCTGCAGCTTCTCCATCCTCTCCCATTCCCGCTGCGCCTGCAGGTAGTCCGCACGGGCCTGGGCGGTCCGCGATCGGGCCTCCGAGAGGCGGGCCCGGGCCTGGCGCACGGCGGCCCTGTACTGGGTGGGGTCGATCTCCAGCAGCAGGTCGCCTTCCTCCACGTCCTGGCCCTCCTCGACGGGGAGGCGGACGATCCGGCCGGAGATGTCGGACTGGATCTGGACCGAGCGCCGGGGCTCGATGTGGCCGGTGGCCGTCACCCGCGCGACGAGGTCCCGGGGGGCGACTTCCTCGGCGCGCACCTCGACGACCTCCCCGCGGTCCGCCTGCAGGGCCCGGAAGACCAGGAAGCCCAGAAGCAGGACGACGCCCGCTCCCAGGAGGGCTTTCCGTCTGGTGGTCATCGCCTCGCTTCCTCCAGGATACGCGTCACGCCGCCGCCCCGGGCCCGGCCCCCGCGGGGCCATGGGTCACCGTCGCCGGGCCCGTCGGCCGGCCGCGCCCCGCGACCGGTCCCCAAATGTAGGAGCGAGCGTGTGCTACGCCACGGTGCGTCCCCGCCCGTCCCCGTCCCCTCTACGCCGGAGCGGCCCGGGAGGTTGCCGGGGCGAGAGGAAGGGGAGGAGGGATCCACCGGCGGCGCAGCCGCCCCCCGGGTGACGGCGGTCAGGTCAGGAACAGCGCGACGGCCGCCTTCACCGCGACGTAGGCCGAGATCAGGAAGACGGCCGGGGCGGCGGCCGACTGCCGCCGGTAGACGGCG
>CAYZLN010000231.1:0-1564 GCA_964479295.1 uncultured Gemmatimonadota bacterium | reverse complement strand
ACGGCGTCCCGGTTCGCCCCCGGCAGGTCGATCCGGTCGGGGCCCTCCCGGCGGAGGCGAAGCGGCGCCCGCCGGGCCTCGGACGGAACGACCGCCGTCACCTCGACCATCGCGCTCCCGGCCAGCCGGTCCCGGTGCTGGCGCAGGATGAGCGCCCAGTGGTGCGCGATCCCGGGCTCCACCAGCACCAGGTCGTCCGGGGCGACGAACTCCTTCCACCGGTCGCCGGCCTCGGAGGACACCTGGACCCGGAGCCGGCCCTCCTCCCGGACGGCGGTCACGCTCCCCACCTCGCCGACCGTGGCCCGGAGCCGGAAGAGCTCGGGCGCGCGGTCGTCGTCCGTCTCCAGCAGGACCTCCAGCGGGCGGAGCCCGGCGACGGCCGAGTCGAGCACGATCCTCCCCGCGGCCCGGAACTGCCGGCCCGAGCGACGGACCTCGAAGCTCTCCGTCCCCACCGTGCGGCCGTCGACCCGGAGCTCGAGGCTGCCCCGGTCGACCACCTGCTCGCCCTGGGCCCCCAGGGCGTCCGGGCCGGACGCGACGGCGGTCAGGGCCGCGAGGGCGACGCCGGCGACCCTACGCATCGGCGGCCTCCCGGGCGAAGACCCGCTCCCCCAGGAAGTCGACGAGGTACCGGAACACCCGCTCCCCCTTCTCCCGGCTGGCCAGGCTGGGGCGGCCCACCACCCCGTTCGATCCGCCCGGCGGGACGGGCTCCTCGCCGGCCCGCAGCCGTCCGACCCGCTCCGGGGGCAGCTCGAGGTCCTCGATCTCCTCCTCCCGGACGAGCTCGGGCGCCAGGTGCAGCACGAGGGAGGTGGCCAGCTCGCCGGCGTGCTCTCCGCCGTGGGCGCCCTCGAGGTGGTCGGAGAGGTCCACGGCGTGCAGGTCGACGGCCCGGACCCGCGCCGTCTCGCAGGCCACCGTCGCCAGCGCCTGGAGGTGGGCGCGGTGCCCGTGGCTGGTCAGGAGCACGAACTCCTCCACGCCGTGGGCCTCCCAGACCGCGGCCAGCTCGTTGAGCATCCGGTGCAGGGTCTTCCCCGACAGCGGCGCCGAGCCGGCGTACTCGGCGTCCCGGTCGGAGCCGGCCCCGTACGGGATCGTCGGCGCCGTGAGCACGCGGTGGCGACGGGAGATCTCCTCGGCCAGGCGGGTGACGATGAACCGGTCGGTGCCCAGCGGCAGGTGGGGGCCGTGCTGGAGGAGGCCGCCGACGGGGACCAGGATCCGGGGGTCCTCGCGGAGACGACGGGCGGCTTCCGGCCACGTCAGCTCCTCCAGGAGGAGGGGCTGCGCCCGCTCCCCGCCGGAGCCCCCGTTCCGGCCGGCCCGGGCGTCGCTGTCGGCGCTGCGTCTCACGGCCGGCCTCCGGTGGTGGGGATGCTGGGGCGTCGGCCCGGCGTGCTGCGGAGCCGTCGAGCTGCGCGGCGGCGCCGGCCTCCCGCGGGGTCCTGTCGATCTCTCGTCCGGGCGCCTGCGGCCCGGCGGTCGCAGGTCATGCTAGACGCTCCGGCCGGGACGCGGCAAGGTGTACGTCCCGGACGATGACGGCCCGGTC
>CAYZLN010000230.1:0-3271 GCA_964479295.1 uncultured Gemmatimonadota bacterium | reverse complement strand
CGCGGCGTCGGCGTCCTCCGGGCAGGCCGTCTCCCGCACCGCCATCGTCATCCACGGCGGCGCGGGGAGCATCCGCGAGCTGGACATGACGGACGAGGAGGAGCGGGCCTACCGGGAGGTCATGGAGGAGGCGCTCGGGGCCGGGACCGACGTCCTCGACGGGGGCGGCTCCTCGGTGGAGGCCTGCGTCGAGGCGATCCAGGTGATGGAGGCGTCGCCCCGGTTCAACGCGGGCGTGGGCGCCGTCCTCACCCGGGAGGGGACGGTGGAGCACGACGCCTCGATCATGGACGGCCGGACCCTGAACGCCGGGGCCGTCGCCGGCGTGAAGCGGCTGCGCAGCCCCATCGCCGCCGCCCGGCTCGTGATGGACTCCTCCGAGCACGTGATGCTGGCCCAGGAGGGCGCCGAGACGTTCGCCGAGGAGCACGGCTTCGAGATGGTGCCCAACGAGACCTTCATCACCGAGGAGCGCCGCCAGCGCTGGCAGCAGCGCCGCGAGGACGACGGGTCGGCGCGGGGGCCGGGCGCCGGCGGCGACGGTGTGCGCACGGCGCGCGGGGCGCCCGACGGGGAGGCCGGGTCCCGGTCCGCCGCGGGCGACCACCTCGGCACCGTGGGATGCGCGGCGCTGGACCGCGACGGCGACCTGGCGGCCGGCACCTCGACGGGCGGGATCAGCGACAAGGCCTTCGGGCGCATCGGCGACTCGCCCATCGTCGGCGCCGGCACCTACGCCGACAACGAGACGGCCGCCCTCTCGGCCACGGGCCACGGCGAGTACTTCATCCGCCTGGGCGTCACGCACGACATCGTCTCGATGATGCGGTACGCCGACCTGTCCCTGAGCGCGGCGACGGCGGCCGTCATCCACGGCCGGCTCGAGGAGCTCGGCCCCGGCGCGACGGGGGGCGTCATCGGGATGGACGGCGACGGCGACATCGCGGTGACGTTCAACACCCCGGGGATGTTCCGGGCCTGGGTCGACACCGAGGGGGAGATGGTCGTGGAGTTCTTCCGCGACTAACTTGCAGGGGATACGTCGAACCCGAGCGCCCGGAAGGGGATGACCGAGACCACCGAGACCACCGATCGGAGCGGCATGGCGGGGCTCCTCGCCCGGCGGCTGCGGGCCGCGGGTCGCGGGCCGGACGAGGCCTTCACGGTCGCCGAGCTCCGGCGGTCGCTGCTGCCGTATCCCCGCTGCCGGACGGCCCTGGGGCTGGCCTCGAAGGCCGAGTACGACGTGGCCCTCCTGCGGGTGCTCCACCGGGACGGGCTCCTCGAGGCCGACGACCCCGAGCTGGCCGAGGAGGTCGAGGGCGAGCTCGCCTCGCCCGAGCCGGCGCTCGGCGTGCTGGACGACCACGCGGCCACCGCCCTCCGGCCGGGCCCGCGGCTGCGGGGGGCGCTCGGCGCGGACGAGCCACGGCAGCCGGGCTCACCGGCGGCGAGTCCCGACGCCCGTGCCGATGGAGGCCGGGAGGCCCGGACCGGGGAGGCGGCCAGCGAAGACCGGACGGCAGCGGAGCCCCCGGACGCGCCGGCGGACGCGGACGGTGACGTATCCGCGGCCGGGGTCGTCTCCCGGTCGAGCGACGCCGCGCCGGCCGCCGGATCGTGCGCCGCGTGCGGCGGCGACCTCCCCGACGCGCGGGGCGTCCGGTTCTGCCCCCACTGCGGGGAGGGTCTGGAGGCCCTCCGGTGCCGGCAGTGCGGCGAGGAGATGGCGGCCGGGTGGCGATACTGTCCCTTCTGCGGGAGCGAGCGTCATGAGTGAGCACACGGCGGTACGGGGGTCCGGGACGACCGGAACCCGCGCGGGCCGGATCCTGGCCGCCGGGGCGGTCTTCGTCCTGCTCGCGCTCGGCGCCTCGCCGGAGCCCGTGGCCGGCCAGGACCTCCCGCAGGGCGTCACGCAGGAGATGGTGAAGCAGGGCCGGGAGGTCTTCACGGGCGACGGGTTCTGCTACACCTGCCACGGCCGCGACGGGACGGGCCTGTCCGGGGCCGGCGGCGACCTGACGGACGGCGAATGGCGCCACACCGACGGCTCGTTCGCCCGCCTCGTCGACCGGATCCGGGACGGCGTCCGGGCGAACGCCTCCTCCACCGGCGTGCCGATGCCGCCGGCCGGGGGCGCGGAGCTCTCGCCCGAGCAGCTCCGGGCCGTGGCCGCCTACGTCTGGACCCTGAGCCGCGGGGGCGGATGAGGGACGACGGGCCGATCCGGGTCGCGCTGATCCCCGGCGACGGGGTGGGCCCGGAGGTCGTCGGCGAGGCCCGCCGGGTGCTGGAGGCGGCGGCCGAGGCGGGGCGGGTCGAGCTCGAGCTCGAGGCCTTCCCCCACGGGGCCGACCACTACCTGGCCACCGACGAGACCCTGGGCGAGGAGGCCTTCGCACGGCTCCGGGACGAGTTCGACGCGATCCTGCTGGGGGCCGTCGGCGACCCCCGGGTCCCGGGGAACGAGCACGCCCGCGACATCCTGCTCGGTCTCCGCTTCCGCCTGGACCTGTACGTCAACTTCCGCCCCCTGAGGCTCCGCGCCCCCGAGCTCTCCCCGCTGCGGGCGGCCGACGAGGGCCCGATCGACATGGTCGTCGTCCGGGAGAACACCGAGGGGATGTACGTGCAGTCCGGGGGCAACCTCCGCGAGGGGACGCCGGACGAGGTGGCGGTGAGCGAGTCGATCGCCACCCACCGCGGGGTGGAGCGCGTCGTCCGCTGGGCCTTCCGCCACGCCCGGGAGACCGGCCGCGAGCGGGTCACGATGGGCGACAAGGCCAACGCCGTCCCCCACGTCTACGGCCTGTGGCGCCGGGTGTTCTGGGAGGTGGCGGAGGAGTTCCCCGACCTCGAGCCGGAGACCCGGTACGTCGACGCGCTGGCGATGGAGATGGTGCGGGCGCCGGGACGGTTCGACGTCATCGTCGCCGAGAACCTGCTCGGCGACATCCTCTCCGACCTGGGGGCCGAGCTGGTGGGCGGGCTGGGGATCGCGCCGTCGGCCAACCTCCACCCCGGCCGTCACGGGCTCTACGAGCCCGTCCACGGGAGCGCCCCCGACCTCGCCGGCACGGGCCGGGCCAACCCGCTGGCGGCGGTCCTCAGCGCGGCCCTCCTGCTGCGGCACGAGGGGGCGACGGAGGCCGCCCGGCGGATCGAGGAGGCCGTGGACCGGTCCCTGGAGGAGGGGGTGCGGACGCCGGACGTCGGCGGCGGGGCCTCCACCGGGGAGGTCGGCCGGTGGCTGGCCGACCGGGTGCGC
>CAYZLN010000229.1:0-3286 GCA_964479295.1 uncultured Gemmatimonadota bacterium | reverse complement strand
GGCGGTCGATGGCGGGCGCGTCCTCCGGGGGCGGCGCGACGGCCCCGGACCCGGGGGCCGCGGCCGCTTCCTCGGACGCTTCCGGCTCCGGGGCGGCCGCGTCCGCGCGCTCCGCGCCGACCCCGTCGGGTCCTCCCCCTGGCCCCGGCTCGCCCCCGGCGACGGCCTCGCCGGGCTCGTCCGCGCCGGCAGGCCCGCCGACCTCGTCCGCGCCGGCGCCCGTCCCTCCGACGCCTTCCTCCGTCGCGGCGGCGCCGGGCCCCCGACCGGGTGCTCCGGTTCCGCCGCGGCGCTGGGCCTCGCCCGTCCGATCTCGCCCGACGTCTTCGTCCGTCGCGGCGCCCGGCCCACGGCCCTCCTCCGGCTCGTCCGACGGGGCGGAGGGACGACACCAGATCCGCGTGGTGTCGCCCGACATCCGGGCCCGGACGACGACGGAGCCGGAGGGCGCCTCGTAGTCGAAGGCGTAGCTCTCGTCGGCGCCGGACGCGTCGGCGGGGAGGATCTCCCGAAGCAGCTCCTCCACCTGGCCGGCGCTGGGGCCGGCCGAGGTGAGCGTCTTCTCCGACCCGTTCGAGGTCAGCGTCACCGGGCGCTCGGCGGCCACGACGAGCTGGTCGGCGCCGGTGCGGTGCAGCTCCTGGATGAAGCGATCGATCTGGGCCATCGTGGACGTCCCGCTTCCGTTGGGTTCTGCCGGGCGGCGGCGACGGTGTCCGTCGGCCGGCCCGAAGGGAGTCGGTCGGGGGCGGTCGTCGCTCGCGGGCGGGCGGCCGCCGCACGACAGACGAGCTCAGCCGCCGACCGTCACCGCGGCTGCACCCGGACGATCCGGTCGGTGTTCACGATCTGCACGCGATCGTCCTCCCGGAGTCGGACGAAGGTCGGGGCCTGGTTGAGGTAGTCCTGGAGACGGCGCTCGCCCGGGGGCATGAGATAGGCGATCGTGCCCTGCAGGTCGCTGCCGTCGTCGAGGACCAGGACGACGTCGTGCCTCTCCACCCCGTCGCGGTCCGGATCCGGGCCGACGAGGTCTTCCGCCTCGGTGGCCCCCACCAGCTCGTCCTCGACGGCCACGGTCATCACCACCACCGAGGTCCGCCGGAGGAGCGCGAATCCGAAGTCGGGGAAGCTCACCGGCACGAAGGGATCGTCGCCGTTGAGGAGGTCGCTGGGCCGCTCGGGCCCGGCGTGCCGCTTGGACTGTTCGCTGAGATAGACCGTGACCCGCCGACGCGAGCCGTCGGAGAGCAGCACCCGGGCCGAGGCCTCGTGCTTCGGGACTTGGTAGCGCTCGGGCATCGTCTCGACCCCCCTCTCAGGAGCCCCGGTGGACAATGCGCCAGATCCACCCGGCTTGGTCGTCGGTGACGTAGAGGGATCCGTCGGGGCCCTGGGCCAGCCCCGAGGGCCGATGGTCCGCGTCGCCCGGCCCCTGGCCTTCCTCGCGGAAGCCGGTGGCGAAGTCCGACCCGTCGCCCTCCGGCTCGCCGTCGGAGAAGGGCACGAAGACGACCCGGTAGCCCTCCTGGGGGAGGGGGGCCCGGTTCCAGGAGCCGTGGAAGGCCACGAAGGCGCCGCCCCGGTACCGGTCGGGGAAGTGCTCCGCGGTGTAGAACTGCAGGTCGTTCGGCGCCCAGTGCGCCGGGAACGCCAGCAGCGGATCGTCCTTCTCGGCGCAGCGGCCGACCTCCTCGCCGTCGCCGCCGTACTCCGGGGCCAGCACCTTCTGGTCCAGCTCCGGGTCGTGGAAGCAGTACGGCCAGCCGAAGTCGGCTCCCTCCGTCACCCGGACGAACTCCTCCGACGGCTTCTCGGCGCTCTCCTCCTGGGTGTAGAGATCGGGCCAGAGCTGGCCGAGCTGGTCGCGGCCGTGGATCGTCGCGTAGAGGTGTCCGTCCAGCGGGTCGTGGCCCAGCGCCACGGTGTTCCGCATGCCGGTGGCGAAGCGTTCGCCGTCGTCCTGGGTCTGGCCGGTCCGGTCGGCGTCGAAGACCCAGATCCCGCCGTTCTCCTCGAGCTGGGGGCAGGGGTCCCGGCCCGGCGACTCGACGCTGCGGCTCTCTTCCTGGCACGCGTTCGACGGGGCGCCGACGTTGACGTAGAGGTTCCCGTCGCCGTCGAAGGCGAGCGACTTGGCGGCGTGGCCGCCCTCGCCCCGCAGGCCCCGGACGACGGTCTCCGCCTCGCCGCCGGGGACGAGCCCGTCGTCGGGGAGCTCCCACCGGAGAACGGCGTCGTCGCGGCCGTAGTAGACGTGGCCGTCCCGGAGCGCCATCCCGGTCCCGCCCCCGTCCTCGACGATCCGTCGGGTGACGTCGGCGGTGCCGTCGCCGGAGGTGTCGCGGAGGGCGACGACCCCGCCGGGGTCGCCCTCCCGGGAGCCCCGGAGCGCCACGTAGACGTCGCCGTCGTCGGCCACGGCCAGGTGCCGGGCCCTGCCCACGTCGCGGGCGACGACGGTGGCGCAGAAGCCCTCGGGCAGCGCGAGCCCCCCGTCGTCCTCGTCGCACTCGAGCTCGCCGGCGGCCGGGGCGGCCGACGCCGCCAGGTCCCCGGCCTCGTCCCCGGAGGCGCCGTCGTCGGACGCCTCCTGGCCGGCGCAGCCCAGGGCGACGATCGCGGCCAGCGGCAGGGCCGCGGCGAGGTCGATCACGGTGGGTCGTCGCGTCATGTTGGTTCCCTGTGGAGTGGATGCAGAGACCCGGATTCCGGGATGCGGCCGCCGTCGGGTCCGTGGGGCGGCGGAGCCGTCCGGCCGGCGCGCCGTCCGTCGGAGCGTCCGGTCCGGCCCGCACCCCACCGGCCAAAAATGCCCTACGCTCCGCCGCAAGGCCAGAGCCGGGGGGACGGTCTCCCAGGACGGAGGCGCTCGGGTACGGAGAGTGGGCGCTGGGATGGGGCGGGGCGCGCGGCCGCCCCCTCCCGCGTGCCGTCAGCCGGAGCTGGCGGCGCCCTCCTTCGTCGTGATCAGGAGGACGCCGGAGGCGGCCTCTTTGCCGTAGGCGTCGACGGCCTCCTCGCCCTTGAGGACCTCGATGGAGTGGATGTCGTCGGGGTCGAGCCGCTGCAGCTCCGGCGGGGCGGACGCGTCGTCGTCGACGACCCAGTCGCCGGTCTGCGTCACGCGCTCCCCGTCGACGAAGAGCAGCGGTCGCTCGGCCGGGTCGACGGCGGCGTCGCCGCGGATCCGGAACCTGGACCCGGCGTCGGCGGTCCCGTCGGCGTCGCCGCCCTCGTCCCCGGCCGTGCGGTCGGCGGTGGCCTCGGGGGCGTCGGCCCCGCC
>CAYZLN010000228.1:0-3296 GCA_964479295.1 uncultured Gemmatimonadota bacterium | reverse complement strand
CGCCGCAGGGGGGCTTTTCGCGCCCCTGCGCGCTCCGCCGATCGAAGCGAACGGCCGTCCGGGATCAGCCCCGCAACCGCTCCACCAGCGCGTCCACCAGCGACCGCGGACGGTACTCCCGCCCCCGGACGATCGCCATCGTCCCCTCGGCGCGGCTCGCGATCTCCTCGGGGATGGAGCCGAAGAGCGCCTGGGTCAGCGCCGTGCTCCGGGTGGCGCCCACGCAGACCAGGTCGTCGGGGCGGAGCTCCCGGAGGATCGTCCCCGTCACGTCGTCGCCGATCCAGACCGCCGCCTCGTAGTCCTCCGGGTCCAGCTCGGCCCGGTCCCCCACGCCGCGGATCAGGGCCCTACCGGCGCCCTCCGGACCGTCGGGCTCCCCGACCCGGGGGGGCTGGACGTTGGCCAGGACGAGCTCGGCGCCCCGAGCCCGGGCGAAGGACCGGGCTCGCCGGACGGCCAGCACGGAGTGCGGGCCCTCGCCCACCAGGGCCACGACCCGGCGGACCTCCCCCTCCGTTCCCGGCTTCACCAGGGTGACCTCGCACTCGCTCCCGGTGACGATGGGGTCGATGGCGCTGCCCAGCACGTGCCGGGCCCGGCTCCGCTTCCCGCTCCAGCCCACGAACACCTGGTCGGCGCGCTCCTCCCGGATCACGTCGACCACCGCCTCGCCGGCGTCGCGGCCGACGATCGCCCGGGTCCGGAGGCCGACGTCCAGGTCCGAGGCGACGTCCCGGGCGCTGCGGAGCAGCTCGCGCTGCATCTCGACCCGCTCCTCCTCGAACTGGAGCTGCTGGTCGAGGGCGGTCTGGGGCGGGACCTCGATGACGTTGACCGCGATGAGCTCGGGGTTCGGGCGGTCCCGGGCGGCCTCCGCCGCCATCCGGAGGAGGAACCGCTCCGTCGCCGGGTTGGCCACGGGGACGACCACCCGATAGCGCTCTCCGGCCTCCTCCGGTCGGGCGGCCGAGGGGGCGATCGCCTCGCCGACCAGGCTCGGCTTGACGGCCCGGTCGCGGGCGTACAGCCAGAACCAGGCGACGCCCAGGACGATGATCGCGGTCCCGAGCAGGAGCACCACCGGCCGCATCGTCGCCAGGATGACCACGCAGGCCGCCGCCCCCACCACGGGCAGTACGGGATAGGCGAAGTCGGGCAGGCGGAAGGACGGGTCGTACTCCGGCGGGTCGGCCCTCCGCATCACCACCAGGGCGACGTGCACGCAGGCGTACGTGACCAGGTAGGTGAAGCTCGCCACGTCGGCCAGCGTCTCGATCCCCACGCCGGCGGCGACGAGCGCCAGGATCACCCCGCCGGTGACCAGGATGGCCCGGTAGGGCGTCCGGAAGCGGTCGTGCACGTCGTTCAGCCAGTTGGTGAGGATCCGGTCGCGGCCCATGGCGAAGTTGACCCGGGCCGCCGACAGGATGGAGGCGTTGGCGCTGGAGACGGTGGCCAGCACGGCGCCCACCACCATGAGCAGCGCCCCGACGGGACCGGCGAACTGGCGGGCCACGTCGGCGACCGGGATCCGGGACTCGGCGAGGGCCGGGACCGGGAGGACGCCCGTGCTCACGAGCATCACGAGCACGTACAGGAGCGTCGGCGTGAGGACCGAGGCGATCATGGCCAGGGGGAGGTTCCGGCCGGGGTCCTCGATCTCCTCGGCGCTGCTCGCGATGACCTCGAACCCGATGAAGGCCACGTAGACCGTCGCCGCCGTCGCGGCCACCGCCCCCCATCCGGACGGGTTGAAGGGGCGGAGCGTCCCGAGGTCGACGTGGAAGACGCCGGTGCCGGCGAAGAGGGCTATGAGGCCCAGCAGGAGCACCACGATGACGTTCTGGAGCGCCCCCGTCTCCTTCACGCCCCGGTAGTTCAGGTAGATCAGCGCCGCCGCCATGGCCAGCGCCGCCCCGGCCACCGGCACCTGCCCCCAGAAGAACGTCAGGTACTGGCCGAACCCCAGCATGTAGAAGGCCGTGGCGAACATGAGCCCCGACCACATGCCCCAGCCGACGATGCTCCCGAAGAAGCCGCCGAGGGCGTGGTTCACGTAATAGTAGCTGCCGCCGGCCTTCGGCATGCCGGTGGCTAGCTCGGAGAGGGAGAGGGCCGCCAGCAGCGACACGACGCCGCCCACCGCGAAGGAGACCATGCTGGCCGGCCCGGCGTTGGCCGCCGCGATGCTGGGCAGCACGAAGATCCCGGCGCCGATCATCGTGCCCACGCCCATGGTGTACGCCTCGAGCAAGCCGAGGTCGCGGGCCAGCTCCTGTTCGGGGGCGGGGCTGGTCATTGCATGCCGATCGGCTGCCGTGAGGGGGAGGGCCGCGGTCCGACGACGAAGGCACTAAGGTTGCCGGCGTGCACGACCAACGGCAATCGTTCCGGGCGTTCGGCGCCGAAACCGATCGAGATTCCGCCCTCCGGAGCGCAGAGACGGCTGGAGGGTAGCCGGTGACCCGGAGCGTCGGGCGTCCGTCGCATCCGCGTGCCGCCGCCGGAAGTCTTCTCGCGGGGAAGGCAGACGTGAGCCACGACGAACCGCCGAGCTGCCGGGACCTCGACGGGCTCGAGGGCGCGGGACGGTGTCGGTGAGCGCCGTGACGTCCGGCCCGCGCCCCCCCTCCCGGTGAGACTCTTTCCCACCCCCTGGACGCCCCGCGAGGAGCGGAGCGGGAGGCCGCTGGGGACGCTGGACGCCGCCCAGCTCCTGGTGCTCTCCTTCGCGGGGCTGATAGCCGTGGGCACAGCCGGGCTCCTGGTCCTGCCGGGCCTGTACACCGGGCCGGAGCTGGGCCTCGTGGACGCGCTCTTCACGGCCACCAGTGCCGTCTGCGTGACCGGGCTCATCGTGGTGGACACGGCCACCTACTTCACGCCGTGGGGCCAGGCCTGGATCGCCCTTCTCATCCAGCTCGGCGGCCTGGGGATCCTCACCTTCACGACGCTGGTGATCCAGCTCGTGGGCCGGAGGGCGAGCATCGAGATCGGGGAGGCGGCGGGGGGCGAGGCGTCGACCGTCCGGCATCTGGACCCGTTGCGGCTCGTCCGGGCCGTGGTGGCCAGCGCCCTGGTGATGGAAGCGATCGGGGCGGTCGTGCTCTGGTGGGGATGGAGCGGGGAGATGGGAGCGGCCGGCGCCGTGTGGCCCGCCGTGTTCCACGCGATATCAGCCTTCTGCAACGCCGGCTTCTCGGTCTTCGCCGACTCGCTCGTGGGCTACCAGAGTGCACCGGTCCCGGTGCTCGCGGTGAGCGGCCTCGTCATCGTCGGCGGCATCGGGTTCG
>CAYZLN010000227.1:0-3313 GCA_964479295.1 uncultured Gemmatimonadota bacterium | reverse complement strand
GGGCCGTGAAGTGGGCGGCGCTGTGGCCGGGCTCGAAGATCCAGCGCTGCATCGTTACCTCCTGTGCGAGGGGAGCGGAAGGGAGAGGATCCGGACCCACCGGACCCCGCCGGTCGGCCGCCGCGCGGGAGGCCGCGAGCCGGCCTCGCCGCGCCGGGGCATATATCTCGTCATCACAATACTCAGTCACGAGACATACAGCTTCCCGGGCGGCCGTTCGCCCGAAGGCCCCTTGCGGCCCGCCGGCCGGGGGCCTTCCCCGGCCTACGCCTCCGCCAGCTTCTCGAGATCGGCCGCCGTGGCCCCGAGCTCGCGGAGCAGCTCGACGGCGCGGCGCTTGCCCGAGGCGTCGAGGCCCGAGGTGGCGTACTGGAGGGCCGCCGCGTGCTGCGGGAGGACCCGGTCCATCATCTCCCGGCCCCGCCCGGTGAGCTCCACCAGCCGGGCCCGGCGATCGTCGGGATCGGGACGCCGCTCGACCAGGCCCCGCTCCTCCAGCCGGTCCACCAGGTACGTGACCCCGCCGCTCGAGGCGCGGGCCTCCTCCTGCAGCTCGCCCGCGCGGAGGGGGCCGCCGTCGACCAGCGCCTCGAGCACCCCGAACTCCCCCAGGGAGAGCCCGTGCCGGGCCACGTCCCCCGCCGCGTGCTCCCGGAGCGCGTCGAAGGCCCGGGAGAGCTCGTCCCAGAGCTGGCGCGACCACCCGGCGTCGTCCGACGGTGCCATCCCCGCCTCCCGGTCGGTTCGGGGCGTACGTCTCAGTGATGAGACTAAAGTGCGACGGGGCCGGATTTCCCGCAAGCCGGACCGCCCGGGCCGTTCCGGGCGGGGTCCTTGGGCCGCCCCGGGCCACGCCGCTTGCGCGCACGGCGCCGCCGGACGAGGCTTTTCGCCTCCGTCCGATTCCGTCACCGCCAGGACACGGAGGACCGCCCATGCCCACCGCCGACGTCCGGGGCCTGCCCGTCCACTACGAGGACGACGGGGAGGGCCCGCCCGTGCTCTTCTGCCACGGCTTCCTCATGGACCGCACGATGTTCGACCCCCAGGTCGGGGAGCTGACGCCCGATTACCGGTGCATCCGGCTCGACGAGCGCGGGTTCGGCGAGACCCCGGTGGACGGTCCCTTCGACTACTGGGACCTGGCCGACGACGCCGCCGGCCTCCTGGACCGCCTCGACGTCGACGGGGCCGTCTGGGTGGGGATGAGCCAGGGCGGGTTCCTGGCCCTCCGGGCCGCCCTCGCGCACCCGGAACGGGTCCGGGGCCTGGTGCTGATCGACACCGACGCCGCGGTGGACGACCCCGAGACCCGGGAGGGCTACCGGCAGATGTTCCGGACCTGGTTCGAGCACGGCCCCGTCGACCCCCTGGTCGAGGAGGTGGCCGGCCTGATCCTGGGCGGCGACGAGGAGCTGCGCCGGACGTGGATCGAGCGCTGGCGTGAGATCCCCCCGGAGCGCCTGCGCCGTCCGGCCGAGTGCCTGCTGGAGCGGGACGACGTCAGCGGGCGCCTGGACGAGATCGACGCCCCGGCCCTCGTGGTCCACGGGACGGAGGACCAGGCCATCCCGATGGAGCGGGCCGAGGCCCTCGCGCGAGGGCTTCCGAACAGCGAGGGTCTCCTCCGGGTGGAGGGCGCCGCCCACGCGCCCAACCTGACACACCCCGAGGTGGTGAACCCGCGGCTCCGGGCGTTCCTGGAGGCCCACGCCTGATCCCCGCGCCGGTTGAAACGACCGCCCGACGCCGGACGTAGGGCCGGCCGGACGCAGCCCGACCACCACCTCCGAACCACGACGGAAAGGAACCGTGCGGAACGCCGTCTCCGGACATCTCCGCGTCGCGACCGCCCTCCTGGCGTCGGCCCTCCTGTCGGCCTCCGCGCTCGCCGCGGCCGTCGGCCCCGCGCCGCCGGCCGACGACGCGACGGGGCCGGCCGCTGACGCCCCGTCCTCCGAGCGCCTCCTGATCCGAAACGCCCGGATCGTGGACCCCCGGTCGGAGGAGGTCCGCGAGGGGGCGATCGTGGTCGAGGGCGACAGGATCGACGAGGTGCTGGACACCGCCCCGGAAGACTTCGACGGCCGCGAGCTGGACGCCGGCGGGCGGTGGGTGATCCCCGGCCTCTACGACATGCACGTCCACTCGTCCTCCAACAAGACGCCGAGCTACGACGGCATGCCCCCCATCGGGTCGGAGAACGCCGCCCGCGTCATGCTCTACGCCGGCGTGACCGGGTACCTCGACCTCTTCGGCCCGGAGGACCGTCTCTTCGATCTCCGGGAGAGGCAGCGTCGCGGCGAGGCACCGGGGGCGGACCTCCACGCGGCGGGCCCGATCCTCACCGCGCCGGGCGGCCACGGCACCCAGTTCGACACGGAGACCCGGACGGTGGCGTCGCCCGCGGAAGCCCGGGAGACCGTGGCGTCGCTCGCGGAGCGGGAGCCCGACGTCGTCAAGCTGGTCTACCATCCGGCCATGGCCCGGAAGCACGACGAGCTGGAGTCCCTCGACCGGCCCACGATGCGGGCGCTCGTCGACGAGGCCCGGAGCCGGGGCCTCCGGACGGTGGCCCACATCGACACGTGGCAGGGGGCGTACGCCACGGCTGAGGCCGGCGTCTCCGCCGTCACCCACACGCCCCCCGGGCCGGTCCCGGACTCCCTCGTGGCCCTGATGAAGGAGCGGGAGGTGGCCTGGATCCCGACCCTGACCGTCCGCACGGAGATGCCGCGCCTGGTGCTCGAGGACGGCGCGCTGGACGCACCCCTCCTGCGGGCCGTCACCGACTCGGCGCTCCGGGCGTCCTACCGGAACTACCCCGAGGAGCAGCAGGCGCGCCTCCGGAAGGCCGCGGCGCTCGAGGAGAAGCTCCTGGCGCGCACCCGGACCCTCCACGAGGCGGGGATCCCCGTGCTCGCGGGCACGGACGCGGGGAACGCGGGGGCCTTCCAGGGCTTCACCCTCCACCGGGAGCTGGAGATGTACGTCGAGGCCGGGATGTCGACCTGGGAAGCCCTCCGCTCGGCCACGGTCCGGGCCGGCCGCTTCCTGGGCGAGGAGTCGGGCGTGCGTCCCGGCGACCGGGCGAGCCTGGTGGTCCTGGACGGCTCGCCGGTGGACGACATCACGAACACCCGCAGCATCCACCGCGTGGTCCACGACGGCCGGGTCGTCGACCGGCGCGAGCTGTTGGCCCCTACGGGGGTCTCCGGCCCCGACGGCTGACGGCCGACCCGAGGGCGCGGACCGCCACCGGCGGCGGCTGACCGCGAACACGGGCCGCCGCCCGTCACCGGAACCGGAAACG
>CAYZLN010000226.1:0-3329 GCA_964479295.1 uncultured Gemmatimonadota bacterium | reverse complement strand
CGGCCCGGATCCGTTTCCTCGAGCCGGGCCGGGAGACGCTCCACGCCCGGTTCGTGCTCGACGACGAGGAGCTCGCCGCGATCCGCTCGGAGCTCGAGGAGGCCCGGAAGGTCGACCGGACGTACCGGGTCGAGCTGGTCGACGTCGACGGCCGGCCCCACGCCGAGGTGGAGAAGGTGGTCCACGTGCGGCGGGCGGGGTCGTGACGACCCTCCGGAGGACCGCGCCGGGGGCGGTGGCGCTGGCGGCGGCCGCGCTGGTGTCGGCCTGGGCCTGCGGGGGACGGACGTCGGACGCGGGCGAGGAGGGCGGGCCGGGCGGGGAGGCGCGCGAGCCGCCGCCGGCGTGGACGGACTCGGCGCCGGGGGTGGCCATCGACTCGGCGCTCCGCCGCGTCGAGCGGCAGGCCGGAGGCACGAGGGCGGAGGCCCGGGACCGCCTGGGGGCCCCCGAGGAGGAGCGCGTCCGGACGGTGGCGAACCGGCACGTCGAGGGCGCGGTGGACACCCTGGTGCGGCTGGCCTGGGAGGGCCTGGCCGCCCGGTACCACAAGTCCGGGGCGAACCAGCGCGAGTTCCTGAGCGCGGTGGAGGTGACGGGGACGTCCCGGCTGGAGCGGGTGCTGCCCGCGACCCTGCGGGACCGGGAGGGCCTGCGCCGGGCGCTCGGGGACCCCGACCGGGTGGAGGGCGACCGGTGGATCTGGGTCTGCTGCCCGGGCCGGCCCGGGGCGCGGGAGACGCTGGCCGTCCGCTTCAGCGACGGCCGTGCCGCGGAGCTGCGGGCGGGATACTTCGTGGACTGAAGAGGGGGAGCCGCCGCGGCGCCGATCCCGGGCGCGGCGCGGGTGTAGGGCCGGGCGAGGCGCGAGTCGACCAGCCGACCCGGAGGAAGGAGCCGGCATGAGCGTTACGGAGCCGTCGCCCCGCGTCACCCACCTCTCCTGGGGGAGCCTCGAGGTCGAGGGCCAGGGCTCCTACAAGGACGCCAAGCTGTGGCCCGGGGGCTCGCGGGCGTGGGACTGGAACGAGACCGGGACGAGCCACGTCCCGGGCATCCAGCCCGCCGACGTCGAGGAGGTCGTGGAGCAGGGCGCCGAGACCGTGGTCCTCTCCCGGGGGATGAACGAGCGGCTGCAGGTCGAGCCCGAGACCCTGGAGATGCTGGAGGACCGGGGGGTCGAGGCGCTGGTCCTCCAGACCGAGGAGGCCGTGGAGCGCTACAACGAGCTGGCCGGCTCGGAGCCGGTGGGGGCGCTCATCCACTCGACCTGCTGAGGCGGGTCGCTCCCTGACGGGCCCGCCGTCCGGCTTGTCCCGGCCGGCCGCGTGGCCGCCGACGACCTCCCGGCCGATGGATCCACCCCGCCTTGCCCCGGCCGGCCGCCTCCTCGATCCTACCGTCGGCAGCCCTTCGTCGCCCCGAACCCCGGCCGGGAGGACCCGTGACCCGCTCGCTCGACACCCGCCTCGTCCACGCCGGCGCCGCCGACCCTCCGCCGGAGGGCGCCGTCGTGACCCCGATCTTCCAGTCGGCCATGTACCGGCACCGCGGCGAGGGCGACGAGCTCGGGTACATCCGCTACGGCAACACGCCGAACCAGCGGGCCGTGGGCCGGGTCCTGGCGTCGGCCGAGGGGGGCGAGGACGCGGCCGTGGCGGCCAGCGGCATGTCCGCCGTCACCGGGGCCCTGCTCGCGGTGCTCTCGGAGGGGGATCGGCTGCTGGCGCAGCGGAGCCTCTACGGCGGCACCCGGGACCTCCTCGACGACGTGCTCCCCCGGCTGGGGATCGGCGTGGACCTGGTGGCCGGGGACGACCCCGACGCGTGGGAGGAGGCCGCCGGGCCGGCGACCGGGGCCCTCTACCTGGAGTCGATCTCCAACCCCCTCATGGAGGTGCCGCGGCTCGAGGAGGCCGTCGCGTTCGCCTCCCGGCGGGGCCTCGTGACCCTGGTGGACAACACCTTCGCCACGCCGGTGAACTTCCGCCCCCTGGAGCTGGGCTTCGACCTCTCGATCCACAGCGCGACGAAGTACCTGAACGGCCACTCCGACATCGTGGCCGGCGCGGTCGTCGGCGGCTCGGATCTGGTCGCCCGCGTGCGCCGACGGCTCACCCAGACCGGCGGCGGCGCGCTGGATCCCCACGCCTGCTTCCTGCTCCAGCGGGGGATGAAGACGCTCCCGCTCCGGGTCGAGCGGCAGAACGCGACGGCCCTCCGGCTCGCCCGGGAGCTCGACGGCCACCCGGCGGTGGACCGGGTGCACCACCCGGGCCTCGAGGGGAGCCCCGGCCACGAGCGGGCCCGGCGCCTCTTCGACGGCTACGGCGGGATGCTCGCCTTCGAGCCCGCCGGCGGGGCGGCCGCCGCCCGGAGGCTGATCGAGGCGCTGGAGATCCCGCTGCCCGCGCCGAGCCTGGGCGGGGTCGAGTCGCTGGTGACGCGCCCCGCCGGCAGCTCCCACGCCTCCGTGCCCCGGGAGGAGCGCGAGGCGCAGGGGATCACCGACGGGCTCGTGCGGATGTCGGTGGGCGTCGAGGGGGCCGACGACCTCGCGGCGGACCTCCGGCGGGGGCTGGAGGCGGCCAGCGGGGAAGGTGGCTGAGCGGGGACCCTACCGGCGCCGTGGGCTCGGTGTGGCCGGGCCCGCCCGTCAGCCCGTCTCCCCCCTGGGGTCCGGACACCCCTCCCGCCGCCGCGTGTCGGCGATCTGGAAGATCTTCCAGCCGTCGTTCGAGCGGTAGAGCTGCATGGCGTTCACGCCGCAGTGGCTGAGCTCGTCGCCCAGGTAGAAGACGTAGTCCATCCACGCGGTCGCCAGGCGGCCGTCCACGCGGACCTCGAGGCCGGAGATCCGCTCGTCCCACGTCCGCTCCGCCCCGCCGACGGCCTCCGCGAAGGACGCGGCCGACGAGGAGCGCAGGAGCACCTCGCCCCCCTTCTCGACGGGCCCGGAGAGGCGGGCGTCGGGGTGGAGGAGGGCCCGGACCGAGGCGCTGTCCGCCTCCCGCATGGCGTCGAAGAGCCTCCGCACCGTCTCCTCCACGGCGCGCCGGTCGGCGGCCCGCTGCGGGCCCGCGTCTCCGTCTCCCGGGGACGCGCCCTCCGCCCCGGCGGCGGTCCGGTCCGTCCCGGCGGCGGCGACGGCCTCCGCCCCGTCGCCGTCGGGGGCGTCGCAGGCGGGCAGGGCGAGGAGGGCGACGGCGGAGAGCGACGTTACGAGAACGGACGTTCGCATCAGGGGTTCTCCCTGTCTGTGGGCGTTCGGACTTTCGGGCCTCGAGGGAGCCTTCGGCGTCCGCCGAGGCGCGTCGGACGGTGGCCGG
>CAYZLN010000225.1:0-3332 GCA_964479295.1 uncultured Gemmatimonadota bacterium | reverse complement strand
ACGTCGAGGGCGTGGACGAGGAGGGTCCGCCTCCCCGGCCCCAGCTCGGAGGAGACGGTGCCCGGCGTGAGCGAGATCACGTTGGCCAGCGTGGTGATCGCGTGGGGGTCCTCCAGCTCGAGGGGGATCACGAGCCAGTGGGGACGCATCTGCCGCCGGACGTTCAGGATCAGGTAGGCGACCTCGAAGTTCGCCACCACCACGTCCCACGCGAAGCGGGGCACGAAGCGCAGCAGGGCCGCGACCGAGCGGACCTCGGGCCGGACCGGGAGGAACACCCGGGCGAAGAGGGGGACCGCCACGGCCAGCGCGGCGCCCACGACCGCCGACCCCGGGTCCGGCTCGTCAGCGAGCAGCAGCCACATCGCCAGGATGATCGCGCTCAGCACCGGGTGGGGGAGCCAGCCGGAGGCCGGCTCGCCGCCCTGGGCCGAGACGCGCGTCGACGGGCCCCCGGCGTCCGGCCCCGGGCCCTCGTCCGGGCGCTCCCCGCGCCCGTCCGGCGCCTCGCCCGCGTCAGTGGGCGCCATGTCCGCCTCCCTCCTCGCCGCCGGACCCGGCGGTCTTCGCGTCGCCGGGGTCCAGGACGGCCTCCACGTAGGCCTGCCGGTCCAGCAGCTGGTCGGACGTCGCCCGGGCGTACTCGTGGACCGGCCCCGCGGCCGCCACCAGCAGGGCGCTCAGCCCCAGCAGCCCGATCGCCGGCGCCGCCATGGAGGCCGTCGCCGGCTCGCCGGGGCCGACCCCGGGCGGCGCCACGGCGCCCTCGCCGGGCTCCTCCTCGTCGTCTCCGTCCCGCCCGTCCGCGCCGGCGCCGGCCGCCGGGGCGGGCTCCCAGAACAGGGCGCTCCCGGCCCGGGCCAGGGCCACGATCGTGAAGAGCCCGGTGGCCAGGATCACCGTGAACACGGCGGCCGTCTCGGGCCCGGGCACGGCGCTCCGGAGGACGAGGACCTTGCCGAGGAACCCGCTCAGCGGCGGGAGCCCCGCCGTCGCGAGCCCGCCCACGAAGAAGAGGGAGCCCAGGAGCGCCGGCTGCTCCACCGCCGGGCCCGCCACGAACCGGTCGACGGCCTCCCCCCGCTGGCCGGCCACCAGCTCGGCCAGCAGGAAGAGGGCCGCGGTGACCACCGTCGTGTGGACCAGGTAGTAGAGGGCCGCCGCCACCGCCTCGGCCGTGAAGAGGCCGACGGCGGTCAGCAGCGTGCCCACCGAGGCCACGATCAGGTACGCCACCATCCGCCGCAGGTTGTCGGCGGCCACCACGCCCAGCGTGGCCGCCGTCAGGGTGGCCAGCCCCGCGGGGAGCAGGTACGGCAGCGCCAGCCCCGCCAGCTCCCCGGCCCCGGGCCCGAAGACGAGGGGGAAGACCCGCAGGATCGCGTAGACCCCCACCTTCGTCATGACGGCGAAGAGGGCCGCCACAGGCGCCGAGGCCGAGGCGTAGGCGGAGGGCAGCCAGAAGTAGAGGGGCAGCACGGCGGCCTTGACGGCGAAGACCACCAGCAGCATCAGCGCCCCCAGGTGCAGCACGGTGGCCCGGGTGCCCGCGAGCTCGGGGGCCCGGGTCGCCAGGTCCGCCAGGTTCAGCGTCCCGGCCGACCCGTAGATCATCCCCAGCGCGACGACGAAGAGCGCGGAGCCGGCCAGGTTGAAGACCACGTAGTGGACCCCGGCCCGCGCCCGGTCCTCGCCCCCCCCGTGCAGCAGCAGCCCGTAGGAGGCGATCAGCAGCACCTCGAAGAAGACGAAGAGGTTGAAGACGTCGCCGGTCAGGAAGGCGCCGTTCAGCCCCATGAGCTGGAAGTGGAAGAGGGCGTGGAAGTTGGTCCCCCGGGCGTCCCAGCCGTTCAGCGCGTACAGGAGGGCGAAGAGGCCGACCGTGGCCGTGAGCAGCACCATGAGGGCGGCCAGGCGGTCCCGGACCAGGACGATGCCGTACGGCGCCGGCCAGTCGCCCAGCCGGTACACCTCGTGCCCGCCGGCCCCGGCGCGGACGGCCAGCGCCACCGCGACCCCCACGAGGGCGAGGGTGGAGAGGACGCTCAGCGCCCGGTGCGTGGCGAGCCGCTGCCGGGCGGTCAGCAGGAAGTAGACCCCCGTCAGGGCCGGGAGCACCACCGGGAGGACCGGGAGGTGGGCGGTCATGTGCCCTCACCCTCCGCCGCGTCGTCCCCGCCGGCCCCCAGCTCGGGCTCCGGCTCCCTGCCGTCGACGTGGTCCGTGCCCACCTCGACCCGGGCCCGGAGGGCCAGCACCACCACGAAGGCCGTCATCCCGAAGCCGATGACGATGGCGGTCAGCACGAGGGCCTGCGGCAGCGGGTCGGGGTAGTGGCTCCGCTCCGGCGAGACGATGGGCCACTCCCCCACCGTCAGCCGCCCCGAGGCGAAGAGGAAGAGGTTCGCCGCGTAGCTCAGCAGCGCCAGCCCCAGGATCACGGGGAAGGTCCGGGCCCGCAGGAGCAGGTACACCCCCGTCCCCACCAGCACGCCGACGGCCAGGGCCACGAGCGCCTCCATCCCCTACACCTCCGTCCAGAACCGCTCGGGCAGCCGCATCCGCTCCGCCTCGCTCATCTTCCCCAGGTTGACGAGGACCAGCATCACCACGCCCACGACGGTGAGGAAGACCCCCAGGTCGAAGAGGACCGCGCTCGCCAGCTCGACGTCCCCCACCACGGGCAGGTGGACGTGGTCGTGCCAGCTCGTCAGGAAGGGCCGGCCGAAGAGCCACGCCCCCACCCCGGTGAGCCCCGCCAGCAGCAGGCCCGTGCCGATGAGCGGGTGGTAGTCCTCCCGGAGCCGCGCCTGGCTCCACCCGATGCCGGCGGCGACGAACTGGAGGATGAGGGCCACCGAGACCACCAGCCCGGCGATGAAGCCGCCGCCCGGCCGCTGGTGGCCCCGCAGGAAGAGGTAGACGCCCACCACCAGCGCCAGCGGCAGCAGGATCCGGGTGATCACGAGCAGGATGAGGGGGTGGCTGGCCTCGTCGTCCAGGTCGCGCGGGTCCCACTGGCTGGGCAGCCCCAGGCCGTCGATGAGCGCGTAGATGCCCAGCGCCGCGATCCCCAGCACCGTGATCTCCCCCAGCGTGTCGAAGCCCCGGAAGTCCACCAGGATGACGTTCACCACGTTCGACCCGCCCCCGCCCGGCACGCTCCGGGCCAGGTGGAAGTCGGAGATCGTCTCGAAGGGCTGGGTGAGGAGGAACCAGGTCACCGCGGCCATCCCCGCCCCGGCGGCGCCCGCCAGAAGGCCGTGGCGGAGGCGCCGGGACGGCGGGTCGTCCACCGGGGAGACCGGGGGCAGGTAGTAGAGGGCCAGCAG
>CAYZLN010000224.1:0-3336 GCA_964479295.1 uncultured Gemmatimonadota bacterium | reverse complement strand
TCACCGAGCAGTCCGACAGCTTTCCGGGGAGGATCCCCGTCTCCAGGGCCGAGCGCTTCCGGGTCAGGTCCCGGGCCTTGCGGGCCGCCTCCCGGGCCCGGGCCGCCTCCACCGCCTTGTCGATGACGGCGCGGCCGGCGGAGGGATGCTCGTCGAGCCAGGTGGCGAGCTTCTCGTTCACCAGGCTCTCGACGATGCCCCGCACCTCGCTGTTGCCGAGCTTCGTCTTGGTCTGCCCCTCGAACTGGGGCTCCATGACCTTGACGCTCAGCACCGCGGTCAGCCCCTCCCGGACGTCGTCCCCGGAGAGGCTCGGGTCGGACTTCTTCAGGAGGTTGTTGCGGTCCGCGTAGTTGTTGACGGTGCGGGTGAGGGCGGCCTTGAAGCCGGTGAGGTGGGTGCCGCCCTCGTGGGTGTTGATGTTGTTGACGAAGGTGAAGGTGTTCTCGTTGTAGCCGTCGGTGTACTGCATCGCGAGCTCCACCTCCACGTCCTCCTCGGTGCCCTCCACGTACATGATCTCGTCGTGGAGCGGCTTGTCCGAGCCGCGGAGGTACTCGACGAACTCGCGGATGCCCCCCTCGAAGTGGAAGACCTCCTCGCGGGGCTCGCCGTCCTCGCGCGCCGCCTCCCGCTCGTCGCGGAAGACGATCCTCGTGCCCTGGTTCAGGTAGGCCAGCTCGCGCAGCCGGCCCGCCAGGGTGTCCCAGTTGTAGCGCGTGACGGTGAAGATGTCGTGGTCCGGGCGGAAGGAGATGCGGGTGCCGGTCTCGTCGGTCTCCTCGCCCCTCTCGAGCTCGTTGACCTTGAGGCCCTTCTCGAAGCGCTGGGTCCAGACGTTGCCGTCGCGCTTGACCTCGACCTCCAGCCACTCCGAGAGGGCGTTCACCACCGAGACGCCCACGCCGTGGAGGCCGCCGGAGACCTTGTAGCTCTCCTTGTCGAACTTGCCGCCGGCGTGGAGGGTGGTCAGCGCCAGCTCGACGCCGGGGACGCCCTCGGTCGGATGCTCGTCCACGGGGATGCCCCGGCCGTCGTCCACCACCGTCACCGAGCCGTCGTCGTGCAGGGTGACGCTGATCTCCGAGCAGTAGTCCGCCATGGCCTCGTCGATGGAGTTGTCCACCACCTCGTAGACCAGGTGGTGCAGCCCCCGCTCGGAGGTGGACCCCACGTACATGCCCGGCCGCTTGCGGACGGCCTCGAGGCCCTTGAGCACCTGGATCTGGCGGGAGGTGTACTCCCCCTTCTCGATCCGCTCCTCGACCTGCTCGCGCATCTCGCTCGTGTCGGTCGTCGCCTCGGCGTCGTCAGCCATCTACCTCTTCCCTTCCGGGATTCGTGCTCGTGTCTGTCTCTCCGCGCGCTCCGTCCCGCCGGGGATCAGCGTCCCCGGCCGCCCCCGTCCTGCTGGACGAAGACGATCTTCTCGATCTCCCCCTCCTCGAGCCCCTCGTTGAGCTTCCGGAGGATCTGGTGGCGCTGCATGTTCAGCTCCTGCATCCAGGTCGAGCTCTCGACCTCCACGATCAGGGCCCGTCCGCTCACCCGGACGTCGCCGGTGCGCCGTGAGATCTCGGGGCCCACGACCTCGTCCCACCGGGCCGCCGCGGCCGCGCGCCCCACCTTCTCCGCGATGCCCAGCTTCTCGAAGATCGACCCGACCAGCCCGCCCACCGGGCTCGGGCCCTTCCTCTCCTCGCCCCGGCCCCGCCGGCGCGCCCCCTTCCGTCCGCGGCGGCGCGTCGACTCGGCGCCGCGGCCCCGGGCCGGTCCCGGCGACCGCCGCCGGGATCCGCCGCGCGGTTCGTCCGAGTCGCCCACCGGGCCGTCGCGCTCCTGCGCCTCGGCCGGCGGGCGGCGGTCCGGTGCGCCCGAATCGTCCTCCGTCCCGGTCACGTCTCCACCTCGCCGTCCCGGATCCGCCACTCCTCGAGCCGCCCGCCCCGGAGCCCCAGGTCGGACGGCTTGGGCGAGGTGACCACCACCTGGCCCTCCCGGCCCTCGTCCAGCAGCCGGATCAGCCGGCCGGCCCGCTCCTCGTCCAGCTCGGCGAAGACGTCGTCGAGCAGGTACACCGGATCCCGCCCGAGGCCGTCGCGCCGGCTGTCCGCCTCGACGAGCCTGAGCGCCAGCGAGGCCGTCCGCTGCTGGCCGCCCGACCCGTAGGTGCGCAGGTCCCGCTCCTCCTCGTCGGCCACCTCGCCGGTGAACTCCACCTCGTCGCGATGGGGACCCACCACGGTCACCTCCCGGCGCCGCTCGCGCTCGGCGCTCTCCTCCAGCGCCCGCCGGAAGCACCGTTGCCACGGCCCGGGGTCGCCGGGGTCGGCGAGCTCCGTGCCGCCCGGGCCGTCGCCGTCGCCCGGCCCCTCCTCGTCGTCCGCCCCGGCCGATCCGGACCCGTCACCCTCGCCCCCCGCTCCGCCGTCGCCCTCCGCGCCGCGGCGCACCCCCTCCGGCCACCCGGTCGAGGGCTCGTAGGCCATCCGGGCCCCGGCGGCGCCCGAGATCTCGGCGTGGTAGCGCCGGAACCGCGGGGCCCGCCCCGAGATCCAGCCCGCCCGCGCTGCCATCACCCGGGCGCCGGCCTCCACCAGGCCCTCCGTCCAGGCCGCCAGCATCGCCTCGTCGACGCCGTCCTTCAGCGCCTCGTTCCGCTGCGACAGCACGGAGCGGTACTCGCGCAGGGCCTCCATGTAGGCGGGCTCGATCAGCGACAGGTGGACGTCCAGGAAGTGACGGCGCTCGGACGGCGGGCCCCGGACGATCTCGACGTCCTCGAGGCTGAAGACGACGGCCCCGAGCGTGCCGACCGCGTCGGAGAACCGGTCGACCTCCCTGCGGTCGACCTCGACCTTCTTCCGGCGGCCGGTCTTCTGGTACCCCGCCGCCAGCCCGTGCGACCCGTCGGGGGTCTCCAGGGTGGCCTCGATCCGGAAGACGTCCTGGCCGAAGCGGACCAGCTCGGCGTCGTTCGCCCCCCGGAAGGAGCGGAAGGTCTCGAGGTAATAGATGGCCTCCAGGAGGTTGGTCTTCCCGGATCCGTTCGGCCCCACCAGCGCCACGCCGGCGGGCGGGAGCTCCAGCTCGAGGTCGTCGAAGTTCCGGAAGTTCCGCAGCCGGAGCGTCGTGATACGGGCCCCGTCCCCCTGCGCGGCGCCGGCCTGCCCGGGGGGGCTCACGACGCACCGCGAAGATAACCCGAAACCCCCCGCGCCGCAACGAGAAGACCGGGGGGTTCGGGGGCGGCGCGGGCCGGGATCCGCCGGTCGAACGGAGGCGGTCCGGCGGCGCGGCCCGGCGGCCGCGCGGCCCGGGCCGCCGCGGCCCCCG
>CAYZLN010000223.1:0-3339 GCA_964479295.1 uncultured Gemmatimonadota bacterium | reverse complement strand
CCCCTCCCGGCGAACGCCCAGCAGGCTCTGGACCTGGGGATGGGAAGCTGGGCCATGGCGGGTCCTGATCCCGCCGTCTACACGGCGGCTCTGCGGGGGCCGCTGATCGGGCCCCTCGACGGCTCCATTCACGGCTTCGGTGTGGTCGACTCCGCTCCGTCGGGCCGGTCGCTGTACGGAATCGGGCCCGGCCTCACAGCCCCCCTGAGCGAGGGCCGCGTCTCTCCGTACTTCGTCGCGGGGACCGGCCTCGGCCTCGAACTCGGCGCGTCCGCCGACGTCGCCGCCGTCTGGAGCGCGGGAGCGGGTGTCGAGCTCCGTCCTCTGCCCTGGCTCGGGATCCGCGCGGAGGGTCGGCGCTTCGTCGAGGACCGGGACTTCGGGGGTTTCTGGAACCTCGACGACAACGACCGCAGGGGATGGCGACTGAGCGCCGGCGTCACGGTTCGGTGGGGCGGCGGGTCGAGCGGGCGGGCCGGACCCGACCGCGGGGCCGCGCAGCCCTCCGGCGTCGCCCGGGTCCCCACGGACGATGCTTCCGTCCGGACCAGGGTCGTGGAGACCGCCCTCGAGGTGATGGGCGAGCCCTATCGCTGGGGCGGCGACAGCTCCGACCGCGGCTTCGACTGCTCGGGGCTCGTCTGGTACGCCTACAGGTCCCACGGAATCGACGTCCCGCGGGTGAGCCGGCGTCAGGCCCGTGTCGGGCGTGGCGTTCCCCCCGAGACCGCGCGGCTTCGGCCGGGCGACATCCTCGTCTTCGGCGACGGGTCGGGACGCGTCAACCACGTCGGCCTGTACGTGGGGGATGCGCGCTTCATCCACTCCGCGACCTCCGGGGGCGTCACCCTGAGCTCTCTCGACCCCGGCGCGGACGCGTACGAGGACTGGTGGGTCCGGCGGTGGTTGGGTGCGCGGCGGATCCTCGACCGCTAGCTGTGCCGTCCGGGCCCGGTTTGCCGCCGGCGTCCACCCCGCCCCGTCAGCCCTCCCCGTACCTCTTCCGCAGCACCGAGATGGCCTCGGGGTCGCCCAGGAAGGTGAGGCGGTCGCCCCGCTCGAGGGTGTGATCGTCCTCCACCGCCGAGATCTCCCCGCCGGAGCGGAGCAGGGCCGTCATGACGCCCTCCGGCAGACGGTCGGCCCGGAGCGTCGTCCCGATCAGGTCGCCGGCCGGGCTGTCGGGCTCGAGCTCCACGGTCAGGAAGCGCTCGTCCTCGAGCAGCAGGGACTTCATCTCCCGCTCGCTCCGTGCCGAGCGCCACGACTCGAGGAAGCCCTCCCGCTCGATCCGCTCGGCCAGGCTCGCCAGCATCCGGAGGTGCTGACGGGCGTTCTCCTCGGGGCTCACCAGGAAGAAGACGCCGTGGACCTCGCCCCCGGGCCCCTCGCCGTCGTGGACGAGCCGCAGGCCGTCCTCCGAGTGGACGAGCAGGAGGCGGGGCGTGTCGATCCCCTCGAGCCGGAGGTGCGGGAGGGCCACGCCGTGCGAGATCGGGGCGACCCCCAGGTCCGTCTCCTCGAGGAAGGTGTCGTGGAGCCGGTCCGCCGAGCAGGGCAGCTCGACGGCGAGCCTCTCGGCCGCCTCCCACACCACGCCCTCCCAGTCCGCCTCGCCCTCGGCCCGGAGCACCCCGGCGTGGCCGACCGTCTCCGCGTAGGGGTCCGACTCCCGGAGCCCCTTCTCCTTGAGGATCTCGCGCAGCTCCCGGCGGAAGGTGTCGTCCCGCCGGCGGCCCAGGCGCTCGAAGATGTGGAAGAGGGCGCCCTCCCGGTCCACGCGCTTCCGCACGTAGACGCGGTACCAGACGACCCCGAGGGCCACGAGGCCGGCCGTGAAGAGCCTCTCGAACACGCCCATCTCCACGATCAGCAGCAGCGGGATCACGATGCCCGCCACCTGGAGCCAGGGGTAGCCCGGCGTGCGGTAGCCCGGGTCGTACTCCTCGATCCGGCTCTCCCGCATGACGATCACGGCCAGGCAGAGGAGGGCGAAGAGCAGAAGGAGGAAGGCGCTCGCCAGCTCGGCGATGTGGAGGGGGTCGAAGAAGACGATGACCGCCGCCATCACCGCGACCGTGGCGACGATCGCGGCGGTGGGCGTGCCCTGGCCGCCGACCTTCCGGAAGAGCTCCGGCATGATGCCGTCCCGGCTCATCGCCAGCGGGAACCGGGAGGCGCTCATGGTGCCGGCGTTGGTGACGGCCGCCAGGGCCAGCAGGGCGGCCGCGGAAAGCAGGTAGAGGCCCGCCTCGCCGAAGACCCTCTCGCCGGCCGTGGCCAGGGAGGTGAGGTCGCCCTCGAGCTGCCCCGCCGGCACCACGCCCACGATGACGGCCGTGCCGAGGCCGTACACGGCGAGCGCCACGACCAGCGACAGGAACCCGCCCCGCATGAGGTTCCGCTCGGGGTCCTCCACCTCCTCGGCGACGCCGGTGAGCTTGAGGAGGCCCGCGTAGCTGACGAAGACGAGCCCGACCGTGGCGAGGAGGGGCTCCGTGCCGACCTCGAGGGCGCCCCGGAAGCGGGCCGCCTCGACCTGCGCGCCCCCCGCGCCGACGAAGACGCCCAGGATGGCCAGCACGGTGAAGAGGAGCGCGATCTGGACGCCGCCGGTGAGCTTGGCCCCGACCAGGTTGAGCGTCCCCGCCGCCACCGTCAGGCCCAGCGCCACGGGCACGATCTCGAGCTCCGGGACGAAGAGGTCCAGGTACGCGCCCACGGCCACCAGGGCGAAGGCGACCTTGAGGATGAGGACGAGCCAGGTGCCGATGCCCGCCACGGTCCCCGCGGCCGGGCCCAGGCTCCGGTCGACGTAGTAGTACAGCCCGCCGGCCCGGGGCATGGCCGTCATGAGCTCCACCATGCTCATGAGGCCCGGCACGAGCGGCACCGCCGCGAGCACGTACGCCAGCGGGACCGCCGACCCCGCCTGCTCGAACGCGAGACCGGGGAGGAGGAAGAGCGCCGCGCTGATCGTCCCGCCGGTGGCGATGGCGAAGACCCCGAGCAGGCCGAGGCTCTTGGTCAGGCCTTCGTCCCCGCCGGACCCGGGCCCGCTTCCGGGCGCAGCGCTCACGGGCGCCCCCCGGACGCCGGCCGGCGGCCTCGGCACCGATCCGGCGACGGTCGTGGGCCGCGTCCCCCGGCGGAACGCGGACGCCGCGTCGCGCCGTCCACCGCCGGACCGCCGGCGGACCACGGAGGCCTCGCCGGCACCCGAGCATGGCCGTGCGTCTGTGTCTCGACGTCGATCGTCACGAGCTCCACCGCCGTATCTCGACCCGTTCGAGGCGACGACGCACCAACATAGGAACGTCCTGCCGCGACGGCAGGGTG
>CAYZLN010000222.1:0-3361 GCA_964479295.1 uncultured Gemmatimonadota bacterium | reverse complement strand
GCGAGCGGCGTCTACCCGAGCCGGGACATCGCCCTGGTGGAGGGCGAGGGGGCGAGGGTCCGGGACGACGAGGGACGCACCTGGGTGGACTGCGTCGCCGGCCACGGCGCGGCCGTGCTGGGGCACGCGCCCCCGGCGCTGGCCTCTGCGGTGGCCGACCAGGCCCGGCGGCTCCACGTCTGCCCGGGTTCCTGCGCCAACGACGTCCGGGCCCGCGTCCTGGAGGCGCTCTCGGAGGCGACCGGGATGCCCCGGCTGTTCCTGAGCAACAGCGGGGCGGAGGCGATGGAGGCGGCCCTCAAGGCGGCGCGGCTCGCCACCGGCCGTCCGGGCCTGGTGGCGGCCATGCGGGGCTTCCACGGACGCACCCTGGGGGCGCTGAGCGTGAGCTGGCGCCCGGAGCACCGGGAGCCGTTCGAGCCCCTGCTGCCGGACGTCACCCATGTGCCCTTCGACGATCCGGACGCGGCCGCGGAGGCCGTCGACGGCGACACCGCGGCGGTCGTGGTGGAGCCCGTCCAGGGCGAGGGCGGAGTGCACCCGGCGTCGGAGGGCTACCTCCGGTCGCTCCGGGGCCTGTGCGACGAGCGGGGAGCCCTGCTGGTCCTGGACGAGGTGCAGACCGGCTTCGGGCGCACCGGCCGGTGGTTCGCCTTCGAGCGCCACGGGGTGCGCCCGGACGTGCTGGCGCTCGCCAAGGGGATGGCCGGCGGCTTCCCCATGGGCGCCACCGCCCTGGGCCCCGCGGTCGGCGAGCTCCCGGCCGGCAGCCACGGCTCCACCTTCGGCGGCGGCCCGCTGGCGTGCGCGGCCTGCCTGGCGACGCTCGAGACGCTCCGCGAGGAGGCGCTCCCGGAGCGGGCCGATCGCCTGGGGCGCCGCGCCCTCCGGCGCCTCCGCGGGGCCCTGGCAGGCTGCCGCGTCGTCCGGGAGGTCCGCGGCGTCGGGCTGATGCTGGCCGTGGAGCTGAGGGTCCGGGCGGCCCCGGTGCTGCGGGTGCTGGCCGAGGAGCGCGGGGTCCTGGCGCTCTCGGCCGGGTCGACGACGGTCCGTCTCCTTCCGCCGCTGGTGATCGGACGGGACGAAATGGACTTCGCGGTCGAGCAGGTGGTCGAGGCCGTCCGGGGGCTCGGGGGAGACGGACGGCGCGACGGGGGCGGAGGGCGGCCGTGAACGCCGCGGACCTGCTCCGGGAGCTCGTCTCCGTGCCCAGCCCCAGCGGCCGCGAGGACCGGGCCGCGGAGCTGCTGGTCCGCCGCATGGAGGCGGCGGGCTTCCGGGCGCGGCGCGACGAGGTCGGCAACGCCGTGGGCCGGCTGGGCAGCGGCCCCCGACGCCTGGTGCTGCTGGGGCACCTCGACACCGTGCCCGGGGGTCCCGAGGTCCGGGTGGAGGACGGCGTGCTCTGGGGCCGCGGGGCGGTCGACGCCAAGGGCCCGCTCGCGGTGCTCGCGGCCGCGGCGGCGGCCACCGGGCCCGTCGGAGGATGGGAGGTCGAGGTGGTGGGCGCCGTCGGGGAGGAAGCCGACTCCCGGGGGGCGAGGCACCGGGCCGAGGGCCCGGCGCCGGACGCCTGCGTCGTCGGCGAGCCCTCCGGGTGGGACGCCCTGACCCTGGGCTACAAGGGGCACCTGGCGGCCGAGTACCGCTGGGGCCGGCCCACCTCCCACGGCGCCGGGCCGGAGCCCTCGGCCGCCGAGCGGGCGGTGGGATGGTGGAACCGGGTCCGGCGGCGGACCGACCGCTTCAACGAGGGGCGGGAGGGGGTCTTCCGGAGGATCCAGGCCCGGCTGGACGCCGTCCGGAGCCGGCGGGAGGGCGACCGGGAGGCGGTGGCGGCCCGGCTCGAGTTCCGCCTCCCGCCGGGCGTGGACCCGGGCGGCTGGCGGGCGGAGGTGGAGGCGCTGGAGGACCGGGGCGCCGACCTGTCGTTCTCCCGCGGCGTGCCGGCCCACCGCTCCTCCCGGGGATGCGCCCCGGCGCGGGCGCTCCTGGGCGGCATCCGCGAGGCCGGGGGGACGCCCACCTTCAAGCTCAAGACGGGCACCAGCGACATGAACGTCGTGGGGCCGGCCTGGGGGTGCCCCGTCGTCGCCTACGGCCCCGGCGACTCGGGCCTCGACCACACGCCCCGGGAACGGGTGGGGCTGGACGAGGTGCGGCGCGCCGTGCGCGTCCTGCGCGGCGCCCTCCGTCGCCTGACGACGGGGGGCGCCCGGCGACGGAAGAGCGAGGGGGGCCGCGCGGGCACCCGGCGCGCCGGGCCCCCCGACGGCGACGGGGGCCACGGATGATCGTCGTGAAGGTGGGCGGGGGCGAGGGCAACGCCCTGGCCCCGGCGCTGGACGAGCTGGCCGCGCTCTGGCCGGACCGGACGCCGGCGCCCGGCGCCGGGGACGGGGCCCGCCGGCGGGGCCGATCGGCGTCCGGGCCGGGGCGGCCGTCGGCACCCGCCCGGGGCGCGGATCCGCGCCCCGGGGACGAGCCCGCCGACCCCGACGGCCGGCGCGGCGTCCTCGTCCACGGCGGCTCCGCGCGCCTCGCCGAGGTGTCGGAGGCCCGCGGCCACCCGCCGGAGGTCGTGTCGTCGACGGCCGGGTACACCAGCCGACGCACCGACCGCCGCACGGCCGAGATCATGGCCATGGTCTACGCCGGCGACGTGAACACGCGCGTCGTCGAGGACCTGCAGCGCCGCGGGGTCTCCGCCGTCGGGCTGAGCGGCGTGGACGGCCGGCTGCTGGAGGCGACCCGCAAGGACGTCCTCCGGGTGGAGAGGGAGGGCCGCCCCGTCGTCCTCCGGGACGACTACACGGGGCGGGTGGACGGGGTCAACGCCGGCCTGCTCCGCCTGCTCCTCGACGCCGGCCACCCGCCGGTCGTCTCGCCGCCGGCGATCAGCCGGGGCGACGAGATCGTCAACGTCGACGGGGACCGGGCGGCGGCCCGGGTGGCCGCGGCGCTGGAGGCGGAGGCCCTGGTCCTCCTCACCGGCGTGCCGGGGCTGCTCCGCGACCCGGACGACCCGTCGACCCGCGTGGACCGGCTGGGCCGCGACGGGATCGAGGCGGCGATCCGCGACCGGGCCGAGGGGCGCATGCGGCTGAAGCTGGTGGCGGCGCGGGAGGCGCTGGACGCGGGCGTCCCGCGGGTCGTCGTCGGGGCCAGCGACCGGCCCTCGCCGGTGGCCGCGGCGCTGGAGGGCGACGCCACCGTGGTGGGCTGAAGGCGCGGATCGGGTCCGCGTCGCCGCCGGTTCTTCGGCTGGAGTCCCGCCCCCCCCATCTTCCCACGGCCGGCGGCCGGCGTCACCCCGCCGGCGCGGGCTCGGAGAGCTCCTCGCGGACGGCCCGGGCGGCGT
>CAYZLN010000221.1:0-3373 GCA_964479295.1 uncultured Gemmatimonadota bacterium | reverse complement strand
CGGCGTCCACCCGGACGTCGTCGTTGCCCGGGTCGCCCACCTCCCCGTGGGTCTCGCCGCCGGCCTTCACGTAGGTGCCGATCCCGCCGTTCCACAGCAGGTCGACGTCGGCCCGCAGCACGGCGCGGACGAGGGCCTCCCCGTTGATCACCTCGTCGTCGAGGCCCAGGAGCTCGCGCGCCTCCGGCGGGAGCTCGATCTCCTTGGCGTCCCGGTCCCAGACGCCGCCGCCCGGGCTCAGGACCTCGTCGTCGTAGTCGCGCCAGGTCGACCGCTCCATCTCGAAGAGCCGGCGGCGCTCCCGCCAGCTCGCCTCCGGGTCGGGGTCGGGGTCGAGGAAGACGTGGCGGTGGTCGAAGGCGGCCACCAGGCGGAGCTCGCGGCTCAGCAGCATCCCGTTGCCGAACACGTCGCCGCTCATGTCGCCGATCCCGGCGACGGTGATCCCCTCCCGGTTCACGTCGACGCCGCGCTCGCGGAAGTGCCGCTCGACGCAGGTCCACGCCCCGCGTGCGGTGATCCCGAGCTCCTTGTGGTCGTAGCCCCGCGACCCGCCCGACGCGAAGGCGTCGCCGAGCCAGAAGTCGTACTCGGCGGCCAGGTCGTTGGCCGGGTCGGAGAGGTGGGCGGTGCCCTTGTCGGCGGCCACCACGAGGTAGGGGTCCTCCCCGTCGCGGACGACCGTCTCGGGCGGATGGACCACCCGGCCGTCCTCCACGTTGTCGGTGAGGTCGAGCAGCGCCCGGATGAACTGCCGGTAGCTCTCCGTCCCCCGCTCCCGGAAGCGGGCCGGGTCCTCGGGCGGGTCCTTCACCACGAAGGCCCCCTTGGCCCCCGCCGGGACGATGACCGCGTTCTTGGACTGCTGCGTCTTCACGAGGTCGAGGACCTCGACCCGGAAGTCCTCGCTTCGGTCGCTCCACCGGATCCCCCCGCGGGCGACGGCGTCCATCCGGAGGTGGGCGCCCTCGGTGCGGCCCCCGTTGACGTAGATCTCGTACCGGGGCCGGGGCTCGGGCATGACCTCGATGTCGCGGCAGTCGAACTTGAGCGCCACCGTCGCCCCCCCGGCGCGCTCCCGGGCCCGGGACTGGAAGAAGTTCGTCCGGGTGGTGGCGCGGACGAGGTCGAGCAGGCGCCGGTAGGTGCGGTCGTGCTCGATGCTGCGGACGTCGTCGAGGGCCGACCGGAAGCGCCGGATCAGCCGGTCCATCTCGTCGACGCCGGCGGCGCCGCCCACCTCCGGCGGGGCGTGGACCGCCTCGAAGATCCGGTAGAGCACCTGCGCCGCCTCCGGGTGCCCGGCCAGGGGGGCCCGGACGCCGGCCCGGCTGCTGACGGCGCCGATCCGGAAGGCGTAGCCCGCGTAGGCCCGGAGCAGCGCCACCTCACGCCAGGTGAGCCCGGCCGAGAGGATCAGGGAGTTGAGCTCGTCGTCCTCGGCCACGCCGCCGTGGATCGCGCGGAGCATGTCGGCGAGCCGCTGCTCCGCGGCCGCCCGGTCCACGCTCCAGTCGGGGGGCGTCTCGACGCCGAAGGTGTGGATCGTCCGGCGGGCCCCGTCGGCGGCCCCGACGTCGTAGCGGTCGGCCTCGAGCACCCGCAGGCCCAGGTTCTCGAGCGTCGGCATCAGGTCGCTGAGGACGTACATGCCGGCGGGCGCGAAGACCTTCACCACGTAGGCGTGGGGTCGGTCGGGCGACGCCGGGACCAGGGCGAGCTGCTGGACCCCCGTCTCCTCGAGCGACTCCAGGCGCCGGATGTCCTCCACCGCCGTGTCGACGTCGACGGTGGCCTTGTACTCGGTCGAGAAGTCCTCGCCGTGGACGTCGACCGGCTCGTCCGCCCGGCCCCCGTCGTGTCTGCGGTGGAGGGCGTCGGTGAGCCGCTCCTCCCAGCTCCGCACCGACTCCCGGATCCGCTCCTCCAGCCGCGGCACGTCCACGTCCTCGGCCTCGTCCCGCCCCGAGGCGAGGTAGAAGTGGAGGCGCGCCTGATCGCCCCCGTTCATGGAGAGGTGGTAGTTGAGCAGGTCCCCGCGGTAGGCGTCCAGGAGGATCGACTGGACGGTCCGGCGGACCTCCTCCGAGAAGCGGTCCCGGGGCAGCATCACCACGACGTTCACGCCGCGGGCCAGGGGGTCGCTGCGGGGGACGACGCGGACCTCGTCGGCGCCCTCCGTCTCCATGACGGCGCCGATGACCTCGAGGAGCTCCGGCACCGAGGCCAGGAAGAGCTCCTCCTTGGGCATGCTGTTGAAGATCTGGACGATGCGGTTGTAGTCGTGCGCCCCCTTGACCGCGTCCTCGGCCTCCAGGATCTCCCGCAGCTTCCGCCGGAGGATCGGGATGGTGGACGCGTCCTGGGCGTAGGCCTGGGCCGTGAAGAGCCCGAGGAACCGCTCCTCGCCCTCCACCTCGCCCTCGGGCCCCAGCTTCTTGATGCCCAGGTAGTCCATCCGGGCCCGGCGGTGGACCGGCGACTCGGCGTTGGTCTTCGAGACGATCAGAAGCGGGCCGCCCAGCAGCCGGGCCCGGATGTCGGACGGCATCTCGTCGAGCGGGCGGGGCTCGGCGTAGCGCGACTGGCTCTCGTCGCGGAGGATCCCGAGCCCGCTCTCCTCCCTGACGCCCACGAGCCGCTCGCCGTCCCCGTCCTCCCGGATGTCGTACTCCCGGTACCCGAGGAAGACGAAGGCGCCGTCGCGGAGCCAGCCGAGGAACTCCCGGATCTCCTCGAGCTCGGCGGCCCGCCAGGGCGCCCGCTCCTTCTCGACTTCCAGGTCGTCCATCGCCTCGTCGCAGCGGCGCACCATGGCCTCGAAGTCCCCGGTGGCCTGCAGCACCTTGCCGAGGCGGTAGCGGATCTCCTCCTCCACCCGCTCCGTGTCGGTCTCGCCGGTCTCTTCCACGACCAGGTAGACCGTCGACGTGCGGGGGCCGTCGCCGTCGCGGCCCTCCACCCCGACGACCTCGCCGTCGTCGTCCCGGTGGACCACGAGGACGGGATGGAGGAGGTGGACGATGTTGAAGCCCTCGCCGTGGACGTACTCCCGCAGGGTGTTGACGATGAAGGAGCAGTCCGGCATCGCCGTCTCGACGACGAGCTGGCGCGGCACCTCGGGCAGCTCCCGCACCCGGACGCCGATCTCGCCCTCCGGCGTGTCGCGGACGAAGCGGAAGAGGCGCGCCACCTCGGCGGCGATGCGACGGCCGTCGCGGCGCTCCAGGAAGTCGGCCGACGCCCGGGCCAGGAGCTGACGGGCGAAGTCCTCGAGCGCCCCGGGCGGGGCGTCCAGCGCCTCGGGATCGAGGGCGTCGACCACCCGGTCGATCCAGCGCTTCGCCGTCTTCGTCTGCTCCATCACTCGGGG
>CAYZLN010000220.1:0-3383 GCA_964479295.1 uncultured Gemmatimonadota bacterium | reverse complement strand
CATGAGGATCAGCCCCGTGGCGACCCCGAGGATGAGGGCCTTGTTGGGCCAGCCGAAGTAGTCGCCCTGGTGGATCATGATGCCGACGGAGATGGCCTGCGCCACGAAGCCGTAGTCCTCGAACCGCAGGTCCGCCAGCACCTCCCCGCTGTACCGGTCCACGTGGAGCGTCGCGTTCCCCTGGGGCCGTCCGCCCGAGCGGGTGACGGTGAAGACCCCCGTCTCGCCCTCGGGCACGTGGATCGTGTACCCGCCCGGGACGCCGTGCTCCTCGGCGATCCGCGCGACGTCGGCGAGCGCGAGGGTGGCCGGCTCCCCCGACGCCGACGCCGCGGCGCCCGGGCGGGGCCCGGCCCGCGAGGCGGGCACCGGGAGGCGCCCGGCGGCCCACGGCAGGTCGTCGTCCGCCACCGCCGCCGTGGGGACGGTCGACTCGGGCGTGCCCTCCGGCCGGTTGAAGGGGTCGCCCTCGGGGAAGCCGACCCCCGCCGACGTGGCGACGGCCTTGACCGCGTCGCCCCAGACGTCCGTCCACGCCAGCCCGGCGAGACCCTGGAAGAGGAGCAGGATCGCGAGCCACGACCCGGTCACGGCGTGCAGGTCGCGCCAGAAGGTGCGTCCCCCGCGGCCGAGGCGAGGCACGAGGGTCCCGCGCACGGATCGGCCCCTGGGCCACCACAGGTAGAGCCCGGTGAGGAGCAGGACGATCATCCAGGAGGCGGCCGCCTCGACGACCCAGTTGCCCGCTGTCCCGGCCAGGAACTTCTCGTGGAGGTCGCGGACGACCTCGGTGAACGTCTCGGCCTCGACGAGCGAGCCGACCACGGACGCGTCGTGGGGGTCGACGAAGACGGTGACGGTGCGTCCGTCCGCGGTCCCGAGGCCGACCCGGGACGTCCGATCGGGGGCGGGCGCCGGGCGGAAGGTCTGCAGCTCCGCCCCGGGGCGGCCGTCCCGCGCGGCCCGCACCTGCTCGGCCGGGGTCGCCGTCCCGGGCCCGGGCTCGGCCTCGTGGAGCTCGCCGTGGAGCGCGGCGTCGATCTCCTCGTCGAAGAGGTAGATCGAGCCGGTGACGGCGAGGAACACGAGGACCGGGGCCAGGAAGAGGCCGCCGTAGAAGTGCCAGCGCCAGACGGTCGAGTAGTCGAGCCGCATCGTCAGAAGAGCTCCCAGGAGAGCCCGGCCCGGACGGTGCGCGGCAGGCCGAGGCGGGTGATGTCGTTGCGGGCGCCGACGACGATCTCCTCGTCGAAGAGGTTCTCCACGGCCACGTAGGCGCCGACCTCCCGGTAGAGGTCGCGTTCCCAGTCGAGGTCGACCACCAGGTGCTCGTCGAGCGGGACCGTGTTCGCCTCGTCCTCGAAGGCGTCGCCCACGTACCGGGTCACGAGGCCCAGCTCGCCGATCGCGTCGCCGTCCCAGACCGCCTGCAGCGACGCCCGGTCCTGCGGCGTCTCGGGCACCGTGTTGCCGACGGCGCCGGCGCTCGACGAGACCAGTATCTCCGAGTCGGTCAGGGTGTAGCTCGCGCTGAGCCGGAGGCGCTCGGCCGGGCGCCAGTCGACCTCGGCCTCGGCGCCCCGGACCCGGGTCTCGCCGATGTTCTCCCGCTGGAGCCGCCCGACGCCGTCCGTGGTGCCCTGGAAGACGAACTCCACCCGGTTCTCGATCTCGTTCCAGAAGCCGGTCGCGCGGAGGGTGAGCGACGGCAGCAGGGTCCAGTCGGCCCCCGCCTCGGCGCCGCGCAGCGTCTCGGGCTCGAGCCGGGGGTTCGGCTCGAAGCTGAGGTTGCTGGTGAAGAAGCCGCGGACGAGCTCGTTGAGGGTCGGCGCCCGGAAGGTCCGGTAGGCGGCCGCCCGGAGCGTCAGCTCGTCGGTCGCCTGGAAGGCGGTGCCGAGGCGGGGGCTCAGCTCCCGGGCGTCCTGGCTCGGGAGCGGCTCCTGCGTCTCCCCCTCGACGTCGCGGAAGACGTCGAAGCTGTTCCAGGTGTCCATCCGGAGGCTGGCCTCCACCCGCCAGGGGCCGTCGGGCGTCACGACGGCCTGCCCGAAGAGGCCGCCGAGGAGCTGCCGCCCCCCGGTCTCGAAGCGCGTGTCGACGCTCCCGTCGCCGGCGAACCGGGCTTCCCGGTTCTCCCCGTCGATGTAGCGCAGGTCGGCGCCGGCGGTGAGCTCGACGAGGCCGTCCAGGTCGCGCGTCCACAGGAGGGAGGCGCCCACGTCCTCCACCGGGACGTCCTGCTCGAGCTGGAGCGCCTCGCGGGCCCGGCCGTCGAAGGTGCGGGAGTTCCGGTTGTCGAAGCGGTGGCTGGACCCGAAGAGGGTGGCCGAGAACTGCCCCTCGGACGGGTCGCCCAGCTCGGCGCCCAGCGCCAGCGTCCCGATCGTGCGGCTGTTCGTCTGAAGCCGGGTCCCCGAGTCCCGGTCCTCGTCGAGGACGGCCCCCATGGCCCAGAACCTCCGGTCCTCGTCCGGCGTGAACTCCGCCCGCGCCGTGACGTTGCGGCGCTCGGACGACGCCCGGCGGTCCACCGGCCCGCGGTCGCCGGGGGCGATCTCGACGTAGCCGCCCCCGGACTCGACCTGCCCGGCCACGGAGACGGTCCAGTCGCCGCTCACGTGGTGCGCGGCGAGCTCGCCGTGGGTCAGGTCCCGCTCGCCGAGGGCGCCCTTGACGCGCATCCCGGACTCCTCGGGCCGCTCGGAGAAGAGCTGGATGACGCCGCCCATCGCGTAGGTGCCGAAGAGGTGCGAGCCCCCGCCCCGGAGCACCTCGACGCGGTCCACCATGGACGTGGGCGCCATCCCCCAGCGGACCCATCCCCCGAAGGCGTCGTTGAGGGGGACGCCGTCGAGGAGGACCAGCGTCCGGTTGCCGCCGGTGCCGCGGATCGAGACGCTCTGGCCGGTCGGATGGGCGACGGTGCTGCTCTCCCGCGGGAGGCCGACGCCCGGGGCGGTCCGCAGCAGGTCGTCGGACGTCCGCGCGGGGTTGGCGTCCACCTCCTCGGGGGAGACCACGCTCATGCTCGAGGCCACGTCGCCGATCCGCGCCTCGCTGCGGGTGGCGGTCACCACGAGGTCGTCGGAGCGGACGGCCTCGCCGGCCAGCGAGAAGGTCACCTCGAGGGTCTCCCCGGCCGACAGCTCGCCCTCCCGGCGCGCGGTGGCGAAGCCGATGCGCTCCACGGAGAGCCGGAAGGGGCCCGGCTCCAGCCCCTCGAACCGGAAGCGTCCGTCGGCGTCGGTGAGCAGTCCGTCGCCGAGGGTCTCCAGCCGGACGGTGGCGTTCTCCACCGGCTCGCCGGTTTCGGCCGAGAGCACGCGGCCGGTGATCGAGGCGTCCTGGGCCGACGCCGGGGCCGAGGCCAGGGCGAGCACCGC
>CAYZLN010000219.1:0-3420 GCA_964479295.1 uncultured Gemmatimonadota bacterium | reverse complement strand
CCGGTGCAGCGCGACGACCAGGAGTCGGTGGCCACGATGGACGTCTACCCGGGCATGAGCTTCATCCCCGACTCGGAGGCCCTCGTCACGACCTGGGGCGGCCACCTGTGGCGCGTGCCGGTCGCGGAGGACGGCGAGCCGGAGCGGATCCCCTTCCGGGCCGAGGTCGACGTGGGGATCGGCCCGGAGCTCGACTTCGAATACGACGTCCCCGACACGCCCACCTTCACGGCGCGCCAGATCCGCGACGCCGTGCCCTCCCCGGACGGCGACCGTCTCGCCTTCACCGTGGCCGACCGCCTCTACGTCATGGAGTGGCCCGACGGCGAGCCCCGGCGGCTCGTCGGCCACGAGGGGGTCGTCGAGGCGCAGCCCGCCTGGGGCCCCGACGGGCAGTGGATCGCCTTCGCCACCTGGGCGGGCGGGGAGGCCGGCGGCAGGCTGTACAAGGTCCGGGCCGACGGGAGCGGCGACCCGGTCCTGCTCACCGCCGAGGCCGCGGTGTGGCAGCAGCCCGCCTGGAGCCCCGACGGCCGGCGCATCGTGGCGATCCGGGGACCGGCCCGTGCCTACCGGGAGTCGAGCGGCCCCTTCGCCCCCAACGCGGCCGACGACCTGGTGTGGGTGGACGCCCACCCCCGCGACGACGGCCGCGGGAGCGGGGGCCCGTCCCGCGTGATCGCCCCCGCCGAGGGCCGCGAGCACCCCCACTTCGTCGACGACGAGCCCGGCCGGGTCTATCTGACCACCGACGACGGCGTGCTGGTGTCCCTGCGGTACGACGGGACCGACGAGAAGGAGCACCTGGAGGTCACCGGCTACCGGGCGCCCCTCTCGGAGGAGCCCGTGACGGCCGAGCAGATCCGCATGGCCCCCGAGGGCGGCCACGCGGTGGCGGAGGTCGGCTGGCAGCTCTACGACGTCACCGTCCCCTGGGTGGGCGGCGAGACGCCCTCCGTCTCGGTCGAGGACCCCGGGAGCGCCCCCGTCCCCGTCACGCAGCTCACCGAGGTCGGCGGCGAGTTCCCGCGCTGGGGCGCCTCCGGCCGGGAGGTCCACTGGTCGCTGGGGGCCCACCACTTCGTCTACGACCTGGACCGCGCCGGGGCGGTGCGCGACAGCCTCGAGCGGGCGCGGGCCGACGAGGAGGCCGCCGGGGAGGGGGACGACGAAGGGGCCGCCGGAGGCCCGGCCGACGACGGGGAGGACGAGGAAGCGGGCTACGAGCCCCTCGAGCGGGAGGTCGCCGTCGAGCTGACGCGGGACGTGCCGGAGGGCACGATCGCCCTGACGGGGGCCCGGATCGTGACCATGGACGGCGACCGGGTGATCGAGGACGGGACGCTCGTCGTGGAGGACAACCGGATCGCCGCGGTGGGACCGGGCGCCGACGTGGAGGTCCCCCCCGGCGCCGACGTCCGCGACGTGGCCGGCAGGACGATCGTGCCCGGCTTCGTCGACACCCACGGCCACCCCTGGCCGGCCTGGGGCATCCACAAGACCCAGGTCGCCGCCTATCTGGCCAACCTGGCCTACGGCGTCACCACGACGCGCGACCCCCAGACGTCCACCACCGACGTGCTCGCCTACTCCGACCGGGTGCAGTCCGGGGAGATGCTGGGCCCGCGGGTCTACTCCACCGGCCCCGGCATCTTCTCCTCCACCGACATCGAGGACCTCGACCACGCCCGCGACGTGGTCCGGAAGTACTCGGACTACTTCGGCACCGAGACCATCAAGCAGTACCTGGCCGGCAACCGCGAGCAGCGCCAGTGGGTGCTGATGGCCGCCCAGGAGCAGGAGCTGACGCCCACCACCGAGGGCGCCCTCGACATGAAGCTGGACCTGACGCAGATCATCGACGGCTACCCCGGCCACGAGCACAGCTTCCCCATCTTCCCGCTGTACGAGGACGTCGACCGGCTCGTCGCCTTCACCGAGGTGGCCTACACGCCGACGCTGCTGGTGGCCTACGGCGGCCCCTGGGCCGAGAACTGGTTCTACAGCCGGGAGAACCCCCACGACTCCGAGAAGCTCCAGCGCTTCACGCCGCACCAGGTGCTCGACCAGAAGACCCGGCGCCGGGGGGCGGGCTGGTTCATGGACGAGGAGCACGTCTTCGAGGACCACGCCCGCGAGCTGGCCGAGATGGTGGAGGCCGGCGGCCGGGCCGGGATCGGCGGCCACGGCCAGCTCGAGGGGCTGGGCTACCACTGGGAGCTCTGGGCGGTGGCCTCCGGCGGGCTGTCCGAGCACGCCGCCCTCCGGACGGCGACGCTGGACGGCGCCGAGGCCATCGGCCTGGAGGAGGAGATCGGAAGCCTCGAGGAGGGGAAGCTCGCCGACCTGGTGATCCTGGAGGGGAACCCCCTCGACGACCTCCGGGCGACGAACTCGATCACCCACGTGATGAAGAACGGCCGCCTCTACGAGGCCGACACCCTCGACGAGGTGTGGCCGCGCCAACGGGAGCTGGGGGACCTCTACTGGCAGGGGCGGGGGCCGGACGAATAGAGGGTGCCGGCCGCGACCGGCCGGACCGCCCTTCAGCCGTCCCAGCGCGCCGGCTGACCGACCCGGATCTCGCCCCCCTCCAGCACGGTGGCGTACACCCCGCCCCGCCAGTCCGGCCGGAGCGCCTCCTGCAGCCCTTCGGCCGCCTCGTCCATCCGGGCGCAGGGCGTGGTCTCGCCCTGGATCTCGAGCCGGCAGCCGCCGACCCGGAGGACGCGCCCCGTGCTCTCCTTCAGGTCGACGCCGGCGACCAGGAGGTTCGCCCTCCGGGCGGAGGGGGGCACCTCGGTTCCGAGCTCCTCGAGGGCGTCGGCCCACCGCTCGCGCTCGATCAGCGTGACCTGGCGGCGGCCCCCGCGATCGGCGTTCCCCACGATGCCGACCCCCGCCTCCAGGGTCGCGGAGGTCACCGTCTCCATCGGGTTGCCACGAGACGGCTTGACCCAGATGGCCTCGAGCTCTCCCGAGATCATATCGCCCCCCTGTCGCGCACGAGCTGTCCCCGCTCGGGCTCCCCGCGATCGACCGGCCGCGCCCCGGGGCCGGGACCGGCCGGCCGAAGCAATGGTAGTCGCCGTTGGCGTCGCCGTCACCCGTGTGGGCCGCCCCGTCCTCCGGGAGGATCTCCTGATGCAGGTCCTCCGCGTCGTGGCGGTCGTCGCCGTACGCCCGGGCGATCCTCCGCCGACGGACGCGGTTCTCCCGCACCGGCTCCCGGAACCGCTCTTCCCTGGCCTCTCGGTCGCTCACCGGACCACTTTCTTCCTGAGGGCCGCCGACCCGATGGATGGACCGCCCGACCGCAGGGTACGGCTCCACGTGACGGCGTACGATGCCCCCGGCCCGCACGACGGGCCGGCGACGGGGTCGCGCCCCCAGCGACACCGACACACACAGCCGAGGGAG
>CAYZLN010000218.1:0-3421 GCA_964479295.1 uncultured Gemmatimonadota bacterium | reverse complement strand
GGACTCGCATCCAGCGGGGAGGACGCGATGAACGGCCGGAAGCTCGCAGCGACGATCTTGATACCCCTCGTGGCCCTCGCCTGCGGCGAGCAGGGTCAGCAGGGCCAGACGGGCGAGGAGGAGATGTCGGGCGCCCAGGAGCAGGAGCAGGCGGCGGCCGAGACCGGACAGACGGGCCAGCAGGCCCAGAACCGGGTCCAGCTCGCCGCGAAGAACCAGAGCGGCATCAGCGGCACCGCCGGCTGGTCGGTGCAGGGCGACTCGGCCCAGTTCACGCTCCGGCTGAAGGCCCTCGAGTCGGGCCAGGACTACCCGGCGCACGTTCACGAGGGTGACTGCCAGTCCGGCGGCGGCGTCGCGGTCGGGCTCGACCCCGTGGCGGGCGGAGAGGGCGGCGGCCAGGGCCAGTCGACGGTCGCCCGGTCGAACTTCTCGGCCGACGGGTCCTACTTCGTCCAGGTCCACCTCCCGGACGGCACGCCGGCCGCCTGCGGCGACCTGCCGGACGACGCGGGCCTCGCGCCCGGCGGCGGGGGCCAGGGCTCGATGTGAGCCCCCTGCGCGGGAGCTCGTCCGGACGCCCGTGACGACCAGAGCCGGGCCTCCCGTCCTCGGGCGGGGGCCCGGCCTGGTGGTTTCGGGGCGGATCGCCGTCGTCCGGGGCCGCGTCGGGCCGGGGACCCGGCGGAGCCGACCCCGGAGCGCGGAGCGGCCTCAGAGGTCGGAGTGCGTGCCGTCGCACATGGGCTGGTCGCCCGTGTGCTTGCACTGGCACAGGAAGAGCGTCTCCTCCTCCTCGACCTCGAACTTCACGGGCTCGAACTCGGTGTCGGCGTGAGAGCCGTCGCAGAAGGGCTGGTCGTCGGAGTGCCCGCAGCGACACCACCAGTAGGTGCCGGGCTCGAGCTCCACCTTCGCCGGACCCTTGTTCGCGACTCGCGGCTCGGCCATGGGTCTTCCCCGGTTCGTCGTGGCTGCAGTCCTGGCTCGTCGGGGCCCGGGATGGAAGCTTCGTGCCGTGGATCGCGGGGATCGCGGGCCCCCGACCGCCCGCGACAGCGAACTCCGGACCCCCGGGAGGAGCGACGATGATCGATGCCGTGACCAGCGTCGACTGGAGCCAGTGGATCCTGCCGGCGGCCTTCCTCGCCGGCGGCGTGCTGCTGGGCCTGGCGGCCGAGTACGGGCTCATGCGCCGGATCGAGGCCCGGGTGCGGAAGACCCGGTGGAACTGGGACGTGCTGCTGGTGGACTCGGTCCGGGGCATGGCGTTCGTCTGGCTCGCCGTGGCCGGCGTCTACGCGTCGCGCCAGGCGGCCACGCTCCCGGACATCGTCGGCACCGCCGTCGACAAGCTGGTCGTGGTGGCGCTGGGCCTCTCCTTCACGATCGTCGGGGCCCGGCTGGCCGCGGCCGGGATCCGGGGATGGACGAAGACCGCGGAAGGGGCGCTCCCCTCCACGTCGCTCCTCCAGAACGTGGCCCGGATCATCGTGTTCGTCCTCGGGGCCTTCCTCATCCTCCAGAACCTGGGCATCCAGGTCGGGGCCCTCGTGGCCAGCCTGGGCATCGGGGGGCTGGCGGTGGCCCTGGCGCTCCAGGACACCCTCTCCAACCTCTTCGCCGGCTTCCAGATCATCCTCGCCCGTCAGGTTCGCAACGGCGACTTCGTGCGACTGGACACGGGGGAGGAGGGGTACGTCACCGACATCAAGTGGCGGAACACCACCATCAAGTCCCGCATCGACGACCACGAGGTGGTGGTCCCCAACTCCAAGCTCGCCAACGCCATCGTCACCAACTTCGACCTGCCCAGCCGGCCCTTCTGGGTGCGGATCGAGGTGGGGGTGAGCTACGGCAGCGACCTGGAGCGGGTCGAGGAGGTGACGCTCGAGGTCGCCCGGGAGGTGATGGAGGCGTTCGATCTGGACGGCGAGCCCGACCCGGTGCTCCGCTACCAGGGCTTCGGCGACTCCGCCATCACCTTCAGCCTCCGGCTGCGGGTGAACGACTACTCGCGGCAGTTTCCGGTCCGCCACGAGCTGGTGAAGCGGATCCACGCCCGCTACCGGGAGGAGGGGATCGAGATCCCCTTCCCGATCCGGACGGTCTATGCGCCGAAGGGCGTGGAGGTGCGGGAGGAGCGGGAGGATCCCCCCGGACGGAAGGAGCAGGAGGGGCGGCCGACCGGACGCGGCTGAGGGCCGCCGGGCCGGCGGAGGCGCGTCGCCCGCGGCCGGCGTCGGCGCGGGGGCTAGGAGGCGTCCGGGTCGCCCTCCCCGCGGGACGCCCGGGGGCCCGGCGAGGGGACGTCGTCGCGCTCCTCCCCGGCCTCCTCCCCGACGTCCTCGTCGGCCGGGGCTCCCTCACCGCCGCCTCCCGCGGCGGCCTCGGCCGCGTCGCCCCCTTCGTCGGAGCCCTCCCCTTCGGGCGGGCCGGCGCCGTCCTTCTTGGCGTCCGGGTCGACCCCGAGGATCTCGAAGACCTCCCGGGCCTCGACCTCCTCCTTCTCCAGCAGGGTCTCGGCCAGCCGGTCGAGGCCCTCCCGGTTCTCGCGGAGGGTGTCCATGGCCCGCTCGTAGGCGGCGGAGAGGATGCCCTGGATCTCCTGGTCCACGTCGCGGGCCGTGTCGTCGCTGTACTGCCGCTGCTGGGCGATCTCCTCGCCCAGGAAGACGTTCTCCTTGTCCCCGCCGAAGGCGATGTCCTTGAAGCGGTCGCTCATGCCCCAGTCCAGCACCATCTTCCGGGCGAGCTGCGTGGCCTGCTTGAGGTCGTTCTCGGCGCCGCTCGTGGCGGTCTCCATGACCAGGTCCTCGGCCGCGCGGCCGCCCATCATGACGGCCAGGCGGTCGACGACGTACTCCCGCCGGTAGATGTACTTGTCCTTCTCGGGGAGCTGCTGGGTGACGCCCATGGCCCGGCCCCGGGGGACGATCGTCACCTTGTGGAGCGGGTCGGCGTTGCTGAGGAGGGCCGCAAGGACGGCGTGGCCCCCCTCGTGGTACGCGAGCAGCTTCCGCTCCTCGTCGTCCAGGGCCATGTTCTCCCGCTCCAGGCCCATCATGACCTTGTCGCGGGCCTCCTCGACGTCGGCCTTCTCGATGGCCTCCTTGTCCTCCCGGGCGCCCAGGAGCGCGGCCTCGTTCAGGAGGTTCTTGAGGTCGGCCCCGCTGAACCCGGGGGTGCCCCGCGCGATCTCCTCCAGGTCCACGTCCTCGGCCAGGGGCTTGTCGCGGGCGTGGAGCTCGAGGATCTCCTGCCGGGCCTGCTTCGTCGGGAGGTCGACGGTGACGCGGCGGTCGAACCGCCCGGGCCTGAGCAGCGCCGGGTCGAGGATGTCGGGCCGGTTGGTGGCCGCCATCACCACGACCTCGTGCGTGGGCTCGAACCCGTCCATCTCCGAGAGGAGCTGGTTCAG
>CAYZLN010000217.1:0-3430 GCA_964479295.1 uncultured Gemmatimonadota bacterium | reverse complement strand
CGCCGCGGACCGGATCCCCGTCGGCGAGGCCGGGGCCCGGGCCCCGGGGCCCGTGGAGCACCTGGTCTACGTCTGCCTCCACTTCGCCTGGTCGCACGCCATGGCCCGGGGGCCGTGGAGGACCTTCCGCGACGTGGGGGCGCTGACGGCCGCCGACGGCTTCGACGGGGACGCGTTCGTGGCGGCCGCCCGGGCGGCCCGGGCGGCGAGCTGCTGCCACTGGACGCTCCGGCTCGCCGCCTCCCTCGGGGACGTGCGCGTCCCCGAGGGGGTGACGGACGCCCTGCGCCCGCCCCGGGCGGGGGCGCTGCTCCGCCGGCTGGAGCGCCACTTCGCCCTGGACCTCTTCGCCGGGGGGTGCCCGTCGCGTCAGATCCGCAGGGCGGCGTGGACTGTGGCGGTCTCGCCACGATCGCAGGGCCACGGCCGGGCGCGGCCCTGGGATCGCGACGACGTCTTCCGCACGAGGATCCCGGCCGCCGACGGCGGCGACGACGAGGCGAGGCCGGCCGGGAGAGCTGGGGCGGTGGCCCGAGGACTCCGGTACCTCTGGGCCGTACTCGGCCCCCGGGCCGCCGCCCCCGGGGCGCCGTGAGCGGCGGTTCTGCGCTTCGGCCGGCCCGTCGTCCGGGGCCGGACGTCCGGATCGTGGGGGGGCGGGGAGGTGGCCCGGAACTTGAACTCACATCCCTCACGGCGCGAGGTTCGACGCGGCGCGACCCCCCGTCCCGGGGGACCGGGCAGAGGGGTTGCCGGCGGGGCGCCGGAGATGCAGATTGGGTACGTAGCTGCAACCAAATAAAACCGCGCGAGCGGGAAAGGATCTGAAGATGAGCGACAAGGACGGCGGCGCCGGATACGAGAAGCCCCGGGTGGAACGCTTCGGCACCTTCCGGGAGCTGACCCGGCTGGGGAGCTGCGAGTCGCCCTACCGGTGGTGGACCTACGGCTGCAACGACGACCCGACCGGCGGACGCTCCTGACCTGACCCGGGCGAGACGATCCGCCTCCGGGCCGAGCCCGGAGATCGGCCCGCCCGACCCGCCGCGAGCCCGCTTTTCCGGCTCGGGGTGACTCTCACCAGGGCGTGAGGCCCGCCGCCAACGCCCATCCCCCCGACGCCAGCGCCGCCGCGACGACGGCGCTCCACTGGATCCGCTCCCACGCGGCCCAGCCCCCTCCCTTCCAGACCCGACGGATCCCGGCGAGCATCGCCACCGCGGCCGCCGTGGCCACGGCCGGAAGCCACAGGAAGGGACGCACCGTGTCGGGCACGCCGAAGGCGAAGGTGTAGCGCGCCATGCCCGCCAGATGCGCGACGAGGCCGGCGGCGAAGGCGAGCCAGGCCGCCGAGACGAAGGCGCCCCCCCATCTCAGCGCCCGGTCGACATCGGCCCCCGCGTTGGTCGGCTCGCGCTCTGATTCGCCGTCCGTGGCTGGCGGCCCGTCCGGTCCTTCCCCCGACGGCCGGTCCGGGCCCGGTCCGTCGCCGTCGAGGCGGCGCCAGGCCGCGCGGCCGGCCGGCGCGACGAGCCCCGCCAGGAACACCGCCAGGGCCACGGCCGCCAGCCCCCACGCGGTGGCCCGCCGTCCCACCGGGGAGACCTTCTCGTAGGCCGATCCCCCCCACATCATCCAGCGCACGTCGCCGGAGGCGTCGGGGACGAAGGCGAAGAGCTCTTCCTGGCCCTCGCCCCAGGGCGCCGACAGGAGCCGCGGCTCGACGGGGTGGGCCTCCACCGGGGATCCGCCCAGGACGACCTCGGCGCCGCCCTCCGCGGACCGCCGGACGACCACCTCGTCGGCGAGGAACGTCCGCCCCAGGCTCTCGATCCCCGACGAGGCGAAGCCGAGCGACCGGTAGCGCCCGGGCACCGATGCGGAGAGCGTCGCGCCGGACTCCGGCCTGCCGGGACCGGCCCCGTCCGCGGTGTCGGAACCGGTTCCGCTCTCCCGTCCCGACGGCGCCTCGTCGCCGCCCGTCTCCGTCCGTCCGCGGCACTCGCCCCCGGCCAGCCGGCGGTGGAGCTCCTGCCGCAGCGTCGACTCCAGCCCCTGCAGCGACGACGCGTTGGCCGTCACCAGGAACCCCGCGCCGCGCTCCGGGACCAGGTGGAGGTAGCTCGAGTGGCCGCCGACCCAGCCCCGGCTCGTCAGGGCCCGGAGGCCGCACGCCCGGTACTCGAAGAGCCCGTAGGCCGTCCCCTCCACGGCCGGATGGGGGTGCGGCGACCACTGGCGGGCGAAGAGGTCGTCCGCGACGCCCGGGGGGAGGAGCCGGCCCGGGCCGCCGCCGGACGCGTCCCCCGGGGTCCGGGCGTCCCCGGCGTCGGCCGGTCCCTCCGGGCCCGCCGCCCCGGCGCCCCCGTTCCGGAGCAGGGCGGCCACCAGGGAGCCCATCTCCCGGGGCGGGGCCACGAGCCCGCCGGCCGGGGGGATCGGGTGGTACGCCGCCGGAGCCTCGCGGAAGCCGTCGTCCTCGGGGAGGTAGCCCGGCGCCGTGGCCGGGTGGTCCAGCGCCCCGGGGCGGAAGCCGGAGGCGTCCATCCCCGCCGGACGGAGCACCTCGTCGGCGACGTACTGGGCGAACGGCCGCCCCGAGGCGCCCTCCACGGCCAGGCCGACCAGGCCGTAGCCGTGCTGCGAGTAGACGTAGAGCCGGCCCGGCGGCCGGACCCGCCGGGGCGGGCCGCCGGAGGTCAGATGGGCCTCGAGGCCCTCGAGGTCGGACGCGCTCCGGGCCACCACGCCGACGCTCGATGACTCGAGGCCGGAGGTGTGGGTGAGCAGGTGGTGGAGCGTCACCGGGCCGCCCGGCCCGTCGGGCAGCGTCCCCCGCGGGAGCCGGCGGGAGGCGGGGGCGTGGAGGTCGAGCCGGCCGGCCTCCCGGAGCTGGAGCGCGGCCACCGCCGTGACCAGCTTCGACATCGACCCGAGGGCGAAGCGGGTCGTGGCGGGGTCCACGGGGCGGCCGGACGACCGGTCGGCGACCCCGTACCCCCGGGCCGTGTCGACCCGGCCGTCGCCGATCACCACCAGGGCCAGGCCCGGGATCCGGCCCTCGTCCATCGTGGCGCGGGCCACGCTGTCGAGGGCGGACACGGGATCGTGTCCCGCCGTGTCGGCGGCCGCGGTGTCCTGCCGGCTCGTGCCGACGTCCCGGGCCTGCCGGGCTGACGCGTCGTCTCCCGCGACGTCGGCCGGGCCGGCGGCCGAGCCGGCCGGAAACGGCGCGAGGCCGATCAGCGCGAGGAGGGTGGGGAGGAGGGCGTGCGCCACGATACCGGGAGGCGTCGTGTGACGGGCTGGGCCGGACCTCGGCCGCGGACGCCGGCCAAACTACGCCCGCTCCCCCGGCGTGGACAGCGCCCCGACCGCTCAGTACGTCGCCAGGTACTCCCGGATCTCCCAGTCGGTGACCTGGGCGATG
>CAYZLN010000216.1:0-3438 GCA_964479295.1 uncultured Gemmatimonadota bacterium | reverse complement strand
GGGACTTCACCTCCCAGAAGCTCCACGGCGAGGGCCCCACGGTGCTGGACGTGGTCTCGGCCCTCGACCGGGCCGCCGACGACGACCGGGTCGCGGGCCTGATCGCGAAGGTGGGGAACCACGGGATGGGGCTCGGACGCGTGCAGGAGATCCGGGACGCGGTGGAGCGGTTCCGGGAGAGCGGGAAGCCGGCCGTCGCCTGGGCCGAGACCTTCGGCGAGGTCGGGCCCGGAAACGCGTCCTACTACCTGGCCACCGCCTTCGACGAGATCCACCTCCAGCCCTCGGGCGACGTGGGGCTGACGGGGCTCCGCACCGAGACCTCCTTCGTCCACGACGCGCTGGACAAGGCGAACGTCCGCATCGAGGGCGACCACCGGTACGAGTACAAGAACGCCTTCAACACCTTCGTCGACACCGCCTACACCGAGGCGCACCGGGAGGCCACGTCGGCCGTCATGGACGCCCGGTTCCGGCAGATGGTCCGGGGGATCGCCGAGGGCCGGGGCCTGGACACGGCGACGGTCACCGACCTCTTCGACCGCGGCCCCTTCCTCGGCGAGGAGGCCGTCGAGGCGGGCCTCGTGGACGGGACGGCCTACCGGGACGAGGTCTACGACGACCTCTTCGGCCGGTTCGAGCAGGAGTTCGAGCTCCTCTACGCCCCGCGGTACCTCGCCCGGGCGGGCAGCCCCCACGCCGAGGGGACGGAGGTCGCCCTGATCTACGGCACCGGCCCCGTGATGCGGGGGGAGAGCGGGTTCGAGTGGGCCATGTGGTCGCCGTCCATGGGCTCGGAGACGGTGACGGCGGCCTTCCGCGCCGCCATCGAGGACGACGACGTGGAGGCGATCCTCTTCCGCGTCTCCAGCCCCGGCGGCTCGTACGTCGCCTCCGACGCCATCTGGCGGGAGACCGTCCGGGCGACCGAAGCCGGCAAGCCCGTGGTCGTCTCCATGGGCGACGTGGCCGGCTCGGGCGGCTACTTCGTGGCCATGGCCGCCGACGCCATCGTGGCCCAGCCGGCCACGATCACCGGCTCCATCGGGGTGCTCAACTTCAAGCCCGTGATGGACGAGATGTGGGACGACCTCGGCATCGACTGGGACGCGGTCCAGACCGGCGAGCGGGCCGACATGTGGAGCACCCTGGAGGGCTTCGACGAGGGCGAGCGGGAGCGGCTCCAGGCCTGGCTCGACCGGGTCTACGACGACTTCACCAGGAAGGCCGCCGAGGGCCGGGGCCTGGAGCTCGACTCCCTGCAGCGGATCGCGCGGGGGCGCATCTGGGCGGGGGAGGACGCCCGCAGGATCGGGCTCGTCGACGAGCTCGGCGGATACGCGACCGCCCTGGACCGGATCCGCGGGGAGCTGGAGCTGGACGCCGACGCGGACCTGGACCTCGAGCTCTACCCGCGGCCCACCCCGGCCTGGAAGCAGTTCCTCGAGGAGGGACCGTCGAGCAGCGAGGAAGAGGCGGTCTCGGCGCTGCTCCGCCAGGTCGGCGACGCCGGCCGGCCCGCCACGCGGCTCGCGCGACAGCTCGGCCTGGTCCGCGCCGGGGGCGTGCTCGCGATGCCGCCCGGGACGCCCGTGGAGAGGTAGCCGAGGGCGGTCCGTCCGGGGGCTCGGCGCCCCGGAGCGGGCGCCCGGGCCGCGGAGCCCGCGACGGCGGCCTCAGAACGGGAGGTCGTCGTCCCGGGCCTCCTCGTCGAAGCGGTCCCACTCCGAGCCCTCCTCCATCGGCTCGGGGCCCTGCGCCGGCCCGCCGCCGTCCTCCGGCCGCTCGACCCTCCAGGCCTTCACGTCGGTGTACCAGCGGCCCTCGTACTCGCGGCTCCGGATGTCGACGTGCGCCGTCAGGCGCTCGCCCACCTCGACGTCGAACTCCTCGATGTCGTCGCCCCACTGCGTGACGCAGACCTTCTTCGGGTACTCGCCCTCGGTCTCGAGGATGAAGTCCTGCTTCCGCCAGGGGCCGTTCTTGCCGGTCCCGGACTTCTCCTCCAGGACCTCGACGACTTCGCCCGTGATCTGAACGTCCACGATCTCCTCCGGTGTGTCTGACGATGAGCGGCGCGGCCGCCACGGTCGCCGGCCGGGCGGCCGACGTCGAGTATAACCGCCCGGCCGGAGCGCAGGAAGCGATCCCCCCCTCCCGGAGGCGCGCGTCCCCTATATTGCGGTGTCCGGGAGCCCCCCACGCCCCGCCGTGCAGCCGGGAGCGCCCACATGACCGACGCCGAGCTCCGCGAGGCCCTGCGAGATCCGGACCGCCTCGAGGCCCTCCGGGAGGCCGGCATCCGGGACCCGGTCCCCGAGGAGGCCTTCGACCGCATCACCCGGCTCTCGAAGCACGCCCTCGACGTGCCCGTCTCGCTGATCAACCTGCTCGAGGGCGACCGACAGGTGTACAAGAGCTGCCTCGGCCTGCCCGAGGGACTGGAGACGAGGCGGGAGTCCCCGCTCGACCATTCCTACTGCAAGTACGTCGTGGCGTCGGGCGAGCCCCTCGTGGCCGACGACGCCCGGGACCACCCGCTCCTGCGGGACAGCCCCGCCGTCGAGGAGCTCGACGCCATCGCCTACCTGGGCGTCCCCCTCGTCACCGAGGACGGGTTCGTCCTCGGCACCCACTGCGTCATCGACCACGAGCCGCGGTCGTGGACGGACCGGGACCTCGCGCTCGTCCGGGACCTCGCCGCCGCCGCGGAGACCGAGATCGACCTCCGCCGCAGCCGCGCCCGGCTGCGGGAGCTCCGGGACGACGTCGAGGCGGAAATCCACAGGAAGTACCGGGCCATCTTCGACACGACGCCCTCCGCGGTCGCGGTCGCGACGGCCGACGACGGGCGGTTCGTCGACGCCAACGAAGCCTTCGGGGAATTGCTGGGCCATCGCCCCGAAGACGTCGTCGGATCGACGGCGGACGAGCTCGGCGTCTGGGCCCGGCCCGAGGAACGCGACCGCATCATCGAGAAGATCCGCGAGACCGGGAAGGTGAAGGACGAGGAGGTCGAGTTCCGCGACGTCCACGGCGAGACGATCGACGTCGCGTTCTCCGGGTCCCTCCTGGAGCTCGGCGGCGAGCGCTATCTCGTGGGAGGCGCCCGGGACGTCACCGACCGGAAGGCGATGGAGGAGCGTCTCCGCCATCGGGCGCTCCACGACCCGCTGACGGACCTGCCCAACCGGACCCTTCTCTCGGATCGCGTCGAGCAGGGCCTGGCGCGGGCCCGCCGGCACGGCGCCGCCCTCGGGCTGCTCATGCTCGACGTCGACCGGTTCAAGAGGATCAACGACCAGCTCGGGCACACCGCCGGCGACCGCGTGCTCCGCGAGATCGCCCGGCGGCTCCGCGGCGCCGTCCGGGACGAGGACACCGTGGGGCGGTGGGGAGGGGACGAGTTCGTCGCCGTCCTGCCCGACGTCGAGGACG
>CAYZLN010000215.1:0-3473 GCA_964479295.1 uncultured Gemmatimonadota bacterium | reverse complement strand
GGTCCACCTAGCATCCGGGGTCCGCGCGGCGCGCCCCGGCCCCGACGGCGCGCCGCCCCGCGACGACTTCGAGCCGAGCACGAGCCCGGGAGGTCTTGGATGGCGCGTCACAACCGCGACGCCAGGGGCGTCGACCAGCACGGAGAGCTCTGGGAGATCAGCTACCAGCCGGACTGGATGCGGCGCGTCAAGATCTCGCGCGACCTGCCGGACGGGGACCGGCGCTCGAGGGTGACGCTCTTCAAGAACGACGCGGAGCGGGCGGAGGCCGAGCCCGGCAAGGTCGTCCGGACCCGGATCACCGCCGCCGACGGCAGCGCCGATTTCCAGGTCTCGCTCGAGGACCGCACCGACGTGGTGGAGTCCATCGTCGTCGTCGTCCGCCGCGACGGGCGGGAGGAGCGGCTGGAGTTCGTGCTGGAGGACGACCTGGACCCGCCCCGGGAGTGAGGCCGCCGCCCTGTCCCCGGCGACGGAGGCCCGGGGGCGAGGGGCCGCGGGAATCGGCGCCGCGGGGACCGGGGACGGCCCCCGTCAGAAGAGCCGGAAACGGAGCCAGCGGAAGGGGGCGGCCAGGAGCTCGGCCCTGAGGCTGTCCATCGTCGCCTCGAGCCGGCGGCGCTCCCGCTGGAGCGCCCGGTCGCGGAGCAGGCGGCCGGCGGTGCCCCGGCCCGCGTCCAGACGCCGGCTCAGGGTGTCCAGCCGGACCAGGAGCGCGCCTAGCGCGCGCGTCGCCGAGTCGGCCGGGGCCGCCCGGTCGCCGGCCTGCTCCGCCAGCCGCCGGAGACGCTCGGCCGTGCGTCCCAGGGCGGCCCGCGTCGCCGTGTCCCGGGCCAGCTTCGCCGCCGAGCCCCGGGACGCCTCCCGGGTCAGCCCGCGGAGACTCTCGCCGGCCCGGCGGAGGTCGGCCCGCAGCGCGTCGTCGCGCCGGAGGGCGGCCAGCGTGCCGGGGCCCTCCTCGAGGCGGGCGCGGAGGCTGTCCGCCAGCGGGGCGAGGGCCGCGAGAGCCCCGGCGAGGGAATCGGCCCGGGCCCGGATCTCCTCCCGGTCCGGCCCGGGCCGGGCCCGGAGCGTGTCGCCGGGGTCGAAGGCGCGCCCCGACCGGCCGGGGTCGAGGGCCAGCACCGCCGGCGCCAGCAGGGCCGAGGTGCGGATCTGCGCCGACGCGTCGGCCCGGAGGATCCCGGCGGCGTCCTCCCGGAGCACGGCCCGGACCACCACCGGCTGCCGGTCCTCGCCACCGGCCTCGCGGAAGCGCACCGACGTCACCCGGCCGGCGGGGACGCCGGCCACCCAGACGGAGGCCCCCGGCTCCAGGTCGCGGGCCTCGGCGGCGGTGACGGTGAGCTGGGGCCCCTCGGACAGCTCCCGCAGGACGACGTCGGAGAAGAAGACGGCCGCGAGGACCACGGCCAGCCCGGCGATCAGCGCCGCGCCGGTCCGGAGCCGGGACCAGCCCGGCTCAGAAGGCCCAGAAGACGGAGAGCTGGAACCGGTCGGCGTCACGGCCCACTCCGCTGCGGTCGACCTGGGAGAAGACGTCCTGGAGGTCGACCGTGTACCGGCGCCACTCGGCCCGCACGCCCAGGTCCGCGCGCAGGGACCACTCGGCCCCGAGCCCCCACGTGAAGGCGTTCTGCGAGCGCTCCACCAGACCCTCGGGCCGCGGGTCGTGGACCACCGAGCCGACGCCCGCCGCGGCGAACGGGACCACGCCGACCTCCCGCAGCTCCGGGAGGGCCAGCCGGGGCCCGCCGACCACCTCGACGAGGTAGGTGTTCGCGTCGGCCGACCGGTCGCCGCTGTTCACGGTCGTGGTCCCGAAGGCCCCGCCGAGGCGGACGAAGGCCCATCGCAGGAGGTGGCGCCCCACCTCGAGCCCCCACAGCGACCCGTCCTCCGGGTGCCGGGTGGCCGCGTCCTCCCACAGGAGGGCGCTGGCCGAGGCCGACAGGCGGAAGGGACGGGGCGCCTCCACCAGGATCGGCTCGTCCTCTTCGGCGGCCTCTCCCTCCTGCTGGCCGGCCACGCCCGCCGTCGGCGCGAGCGCCGCCGCGGCCGCGAGGACCAGGGCCGGGAGGGCGCCGGCGAGCCTTCCGGGCCGGCGGCTCATCGCCGCCCCGTGGCGGCCATGAGCTCGGCCCGGGCCACCGCGTAGTCGTGGCGGGCCTGGGCGAGGTTCGTCCGGGCCCGCGTGACGGCCAGCTCGGCGTCGTTGAGCTCGACCTGCGTCGAGAGCCCCTCCTCGAAGCGGCTCTGCGCGATCTCGAGCGCCCGCTCGGCGCGGTCGACGTTGGCCCGGGACGCCTGGACCCGCTCCCGGGCCGCGTCGAGGGACTGATGGGCCTGCTGCACCTCGAGGCGGATGTTCTCCCGGAGCTGCCCCAGCCGGTAGGTCTCCCGGGTGTGCGCCGCCCGGGCCTGCTGGACGCGACCGGCCGCGGCCCGTCCGTCGAAGAGCGGCACGCTGAAGGCCAGCCCGGCGGTGGCCGACTGGGAGAAGTCCTGCTGCGGCGGGAAGAGGTCGTCGGACGAGGCCTGGCGCTGGAGCCCGGCGCTGAGCTCGAGCGACGGGAGGTCCGAGCGCTCCTGCGAGGCGAGGTTCTCGTTCTCGAGCCGGACGCGGAGCTCCTGCCCCCGGAGGTCGGACCGCCGCCGCAGCGCCGCCCGCACGAGCGAGTCCTCGGAGGCGGGCTCCGCCCCCGGGCTCGGGAGCGAGTCGGTGAGGACGATCTCCTGGTCCAGGGCCATGCCGATGGTGCGCTTCAGGCGGTTCCGGTCGAGCGCGAGCCGGTTCCGGGCGGCGATGAGGTCGGGCCGGACGTTGTCCACCTCGACCCGGGCGGTCAGGCGGTCGAACTCCGAGCCCGTGCCGGCGCGGTAGAACTCCTGCACCTGCTCGAGGCGCCGCTCGGCCTGCGCGAGGGCCTGCTCCTGGACGCGCACCAGCTCCCGCGCCAGGAGGGCGTCGTAGTAGGCCGTGCGGGCCTGGAGCGCCACCTCGGTCCGGGCGGCCTCCACCTGGGCGTCGGACGCGTCCGCGCTCAGCCGGGCCGCCGCCCGCGCCGGCCCGAGCGAGGGGTCGAAGAGCGTCTGGCTGGCCGTGAGGCCGATGGTGTACTCGTTGTCGCTCCCGATGGAGATCTGCTCGACCCCGTCCTCGCCGGCCAGGAAGAGCACCGGCGTCTGGATGTTCCGCGTGTAGCCGAAGTTCGCCGAGATCGAGGGCAGCGCGTCCGACCGCACCTCCTTCACGAGCCCCGCCGCCCGGGCCTTCTCGGCGCGGGCGATCATCACCTGCTCGTTGGTGGCGGTGGCCCGCCGGACCACCTCGTCGAGGCTGAGGGGGACCGCCTCCTGCCCGGGGCTCGTGTCCCGGCGCGCGGCCGGCCGGTCGCCGGCGCGCGACGGGGCGGCGGCCTCGGCGCTGTCGGCGACGGCGGCCTCGCCGAGGACCTCCGCGAGGGAGCGGG
>CAYZLN010000214.1:0-3476 GCA_964479295.1 uncultured Gemmatimonadota bacterium | reverse complement strand
CCGGCCTGGTCCTGCTCGCCTCGGCCGCCGCCCCCGCCGCCGGCCAGCGCGCCCGCGGCGACGGCGTCCAGCTCCACGGCTTCGGGACCTTCCTGGCCCCGACGGGCGAGGTCTTCCCCTGGCCGGAGAAGGGGTTCGGCGTCGGCGGGATGGCCCGCTACAGGTGGCCGGCCGGGTTCTCGGTGGGGGCCGGCGGCCGGGTCTCCTTCCCCGATGCCGAGATCCCGGAGGACGGGACCCTCCACGACTACACGGTCGGGGAGGGCTTCGCCGAGGTGGCGTTCAGCCCCCGGGCCTCTGAGGTGGTCCGGCCCTTCGTGGGGCTTCGGCTCGGCGTCATCGACCTGCAGCGGGAGGTCACCCTCCCCCCCGACGCCCCCGTCTTCGGGGAGCGCCCGCCGTGGCAGGCCACCGGCCAGTCGGGCAGCGCCCTCGCCTACGGCGCGGTGCTGGGCACGGAGATCTGGGTCTCGGACCACGTCGCGGTGCGGGCGGCGGGCACGGGGTCCATGTTCTCGGTCTCGGGCTTCGAGGCCCTGGTGGACGACGCAGGCCGGGACCCCGGAAGCGAGGCGCTGGGCGTCGAGGTGGGCGTCTCCGTCTCCTTCGGCGGGCCGGCGGACACCGACGGGGACGGGGTGTCCGACCGCGAGGACGCGTGTCCCGACTCACCCCAGGGCGTGCCGGTCGACGAGGACGGGTGCGCGGAGGACGCCGACGGCGACGGAGTCCCGGACTTCCGGGACGAGTGCTCCGGCACACCGGAAGGCGTGGCCGTGGACGGGGACGGCTGCGCGCTGGACGCCGACGGGGACGGGGTGCCGGACGGACGGGACGACTGCCCGGACACGCGAGAGGGCGCCGTGGTGGACGACGCCGGCTGCGCGGTGGACTCCGACTCCGACGGCGTGCCCGACGGCGTCGACGAGTGCTCCGGAACGCCCGACGGCGTGCCCGTCGACGAAAGTGGCTGCGTGCGCGACGCCGACGGGGACGGGGTGCCGGACGGCCGGGACGCCTGCCCCCACACCCGGTACCTCGACGACGTGGACGACGAGGGCTGCAGCATTGTCCAGCGGAGCCTGGACCGGACCGGCGAGTTCACCCTCCCCGGGCTGCCGCTCGAGCTGGGCGCGATGCGTCTGCAGGGGCCCACTCGGGCGATCGTGGACGAGGTGGGCCAGGAGCTGGCCGATCGCGAGGACCCCGTCCTCGAGATCCACGTCCTCGCCGCCCGCGAGGGCCGGCCCGCCTACAACCTCCAGATGACCCAGTCCCTGGCCGACGCGCTCCGGGACTACCTCCTGGATCGCCACTCCGAGATCTCCGGGGACAGGATCCGGGCGGTGGGCTGGGGCGAGCGTCGCGGGCCCGACGCCGGCGAGGGCGGGCGGCGGCCCCGGGTCGACTTCGTGTTCGTCGGCGGGGCGGCGGACGGGGACGATCAGGGCGGAGACGGCGGCGCCCGGTGAGCCGGCCGCTGACGGGCGGCGCGCCGGGTCGCGGTCGGGACTCGGCCGGGGAGGGTCGGTGGAGGCCCTCCCGCTAGGGCACCACCACCGCCGGGCAGCTCTCGACGCTCAGGCCGCGGACCCGGTCGGCGTCCAGGTGCAGGCTCGCCCCGTCCAGGCCCTCCACCGCGAGGGCGCCCCGCGAGGCCATACGCGCCCGGAGCTTCCGCGTCGCGGCCGCGGGCGTGCCGGCCTCCAGCGCGGCGCCGTCGATCCGGATCCGGTGCGTGCCGCCGCCCTCCAGCCGGACGCGGACTTCGAAGCAGGGCCCCTCGGGCCGGGCGCGATCGCCGCCGTCGCCCGGGCCGCGAGGGCGCCCGGAGGTGTCGTCTGGCGCGGCCCGCTCCCGGACCGCCGGCTCGGCCCCGTCGCCCGGGTCGGTGTCGCCTCCGGGAGGAGGCCCGCCCTGCGGTCGTCCGTCTCCGCCCGCGGGGCGTCGCGCTCCGGCGGCGCGCAGCCCCCGCTCCGGGACGGGGAGGAAGAAGAGAGCGGTTAGGGCGTGAAGCCGGCGCCGGTCGTGGAGCGAGCGCGGCCTCTGGCGCCGGGGCCTGTGGACGAGCCCCCGGGCGTCGGGATCGAGCGGCAGGAGCCCTCCGCGACGCCCGCCCGCCGGCAGACGCGGGACGCGCACTCGCGGGTCGTCGTGCACGGGCCCCGGCGCGGCGACCGGCAGGCGGGATCCGTCCTGGGCTTCGGCGTCCGCAGACGTCGCGGCGGCCAGAAGCCCGGCGGCGAGGAGAGCGGCGGCGCGTCCCGTGGTCGTGGGCATGGCGTCACCCCGTCGTTACCCCGCCGCCGCCGGCGGGATCGCGCGCGGACCGGATCGTCACGATCGACGATCGCGGAGCGCGAGGCTCACGAATCGGAGCCCGCCTGCGCGCCCGCGGGAAAGCAGCGGGCCTCCTCCGGCGACCCGGGGCCGTCCGAGGTCGCCTCGGCGACGCGGCGCGTGCCGGGCCAGCCCTCCCGCCCGTAGAGGGCCGAGTCGTCGTCCCGGTGGACCTCCCGCCAGCCGTCCGTCAGGGCGAGGAGGTTGTCGGGGGGGGTCTCCGTCGCCACCAGGGCCATGTCGGCGCCGTACCGCTCCAGCCACCGGTACCAGTCGCCCGCCCCGGCCCGGTACGCCTTGAAGTCCTCGTAGACGCTGTCCGGGTACACGGTCTCGCGCCGGCCGTCCATGCCCACCTGGACCCGGGGCCCCAGCCGCCAGATGACGTACTCCCCCCAGTTGAAGGGGGTCGCCAGGTTGCCGGAGACGCGGCTCTCCTCGAGGAGACGCACCGATTCGCGGGGGATGGGACGGATCTGGTGGTGGTGGGGCTCCGCGGAGGGGAGGGGGACGCACGACGGCGAGATCCGCTCGGCGGCCACCGCCACGCCCCCCGCGGCCACGAAGGATCCGACCGCGACGAGGGCGGCCTCGAGGGCGAGGCGGAGGGTCCCGGCCTCGCGCCGCTCTCGGCGGCGCTTCCGGAACCGGCCCACGAGGTCGGGCATGTGGGGCGCCAGCAGCACGCCCCAGCCGAGCGCGTACAGGGGCAGGTGCCGGACCGCGAGCAGGGGCAGGAAGGCCAGGACCGCCAGCACGAGGGCGTGGGAGGGCCGGACCCGGGGCCGCTTCCAGAACAGCAGCGTGAGGCCGAGCCCGGTGAAGGCCGCCCACAGGGCGAGACCCCCGCGATCGTCGGTCACCGGCTGCCACTCCGTGATGAAGGGCCGCGCCTCGGTGGCCGTGTCCAGGAGGAAGACGGGGAGCTCCCACCCGTAGGGGTTGAGGAGCAAGGCCAGGAGGCTCGCGGCCAGCAGCAGGGTGGCCCGGCGGAAGGGCACGCCCCCGTCGTCCCGGCCCCACAGGGCGGCGGAGCCCTTCCCCGCCCACCAGAGCCCGACGACGCCGACCCCCGCCAGCACGCCGCCGTGGAAGTTGATCCAGACGGCGATCACCAGGGGGACGATCCACGTCCA
>CAYZLN010000213.1:0-3496 GCA_964479295.1 uncultured Gemmatimonadota bacterium | reverse complement strand
TCGAGGTCACGTACGAGACCCTCGACGCCAACGTCCCCCACTCGGCGGCCGTGGTGGAGACGCGGGAGGAGATCCCGAGGACCGGCGCCGACGTGCGGCTGGCCTTCCGGGGCGCGTCGACGCCCTCCTTCACCGGCGGCCTCTCCTCCACCCGTGGGGCGGTGACCTTCGACTTCCGGGCCCACGAGGCGGGCCGCTACTGGCTCTTCTGCGGCGTGCCGGGCCACGCCACCGGCGGGATGTGGATCTGGTTCGAGGTGTCGGAGGACGCCGACGCCCCCGAGCTCCGGGTGGAGGACGGCGACGGCGGCTGACGGGGCCCGGGCCGGCCTGTCGCGCTGCCCGGAGGAGACGGTGGCTGCCCGGAGTCGAGCGCTCCTGCGGGTGTCCGGGGACCCGCGGTGCGCGCCCGCCCGCGGCTACTGGAAGAGCTGCATCCCCCTCCGGAGCGTGGAGAAGACCCCCCACGCCAGGGGCACGCCCGTGGCGAGCCAGGCGAGGGCGATCGCCAGGGGGCGGCGCTTCAGCGCGTCCCGCACGCTCGCGCCCACCGGTCCCTCGGCGCCTTCCCCGTCCGGGCCGGCCGGGGCCGCGGCCTCTCCGGCGTGCGTCGCGGGTTCGTCGGCGCCCTCGGGGCCCTCGTCGCGTCCCGCCCGGCGGTCGTCGGCGGGCTCCTCCTCGTAGTGCTCCTCCTCCACGGCCTTCACGGCCAGGTTGCACAGCAGGCCCACCACGAGGAGCCCGGCCATGATGTACATGGTCACCGAGTAGGCGTCGGCCCTGGGGACGCCGCTCTCGATCTGGTATTCCCGCAGGTAGTTCACCAGGACCGGCCCGGCCACGCCCGCCGCCGACCAGGCGGTGAGGAGCCGGCCGTGGATGGCGCCGACGTACTCGCTGCCGAAGAGGTCGCTGAGGTAGGCCGGGATGGTGGCGAAGCCGCCGCCGTACATGCTGAGGATGATGGCGTAGGCCGCCACGAAGAGCACCACGCTGCCCATGTCCCCGGTGGTCGGGACGACGGCGTAGAGGGCGGCCCCCAGCAGGAAGAAGGTCGTGTAGGTGGCCTTACGGCCCATGTAGTCCGAGGCGGTGGACCAGGCGAAGCGTCCGCCCATGTTGAAGAGGCTGAGCAGGCCGACGAACCCGGCGGCTGCGCTGGCGCCGATCGCGGGGAACATCTCCTGGCTCATGGCGGAAGCCTGGCCCAGCACGCCGATGCCGGCCGTGACGTTGAGGAAGAGCACCGCCCAGAGGAGGTAGAACTGGGGCGTCTTCAGCGCCTGGTCCGGGTCCACCGTCCGGTCGGTGATCATCTCGTCCTCCTCCCGGTCCTCGGGGGACCACCCCTCGGGCGTCCAATCCTCGGGAGGGAGCCGGACGATCCAGGCGCCGAAGCTCATGGCCAGGAAGTAGATGGCGCCCATCACCAGGAAGGTCTCGCTCACCCCCACCGAGGCGGACGAGGAGAAGTGGTCCATGAGCCCCTGGGAGAGGGGCGCGGCGATCATGGCGCCGCCGCCGAAGCCCATGATGGCCATGCCGGTGGCCATCCCCGGGCGGTCGGGGAACCACTTGATGAGGGTCGAGACGGGGGAGACGTACCCGAGCCCGAGCCCGATGCCGCCCAGGACGCCGTAGCCCAGGTAGAGGAGCCAGATGTTGTGGAGCTCCACGCCGAGGGCGGAGACCCAGAACCCGCCGCCGAAGCAGAGGGCGGCGGTGAACATCGTCATCCGGGGGCCGACCCGCTCGAGCCAGCGGCCGGCGAAGGCCGCCGCCAGGCCCAGCACCAGGATGGCGATGCTGAAGATCCACCCCAGGGTCGTCAGCTCCCAGTCCCCGGGGGCCGACTGCGTGACCCCGATGACCTTCGTGAGGGGCAGGTTGAAGACGCTGAAGGCGTAGACCTGCCCGATGGACAGGTGGACCGCCAGGGCGGCCGGCGGGACGAGCCACCGGGTGAAGTCCGGCCCGGCGATGATGCGGTCCTTGCTGAGAACGCCGAGCAGCTTCGACATCCGTCCCCCTCCTGTCCGTCCGCGAGAGCCGGTCGGCCGCGGCCGCGGGTCCCCTCCGGCCGCCGGGCGGGCGGCGTCCCCGGGCGCCGGCCGCACCTTAGAGGGGGTGGCGGACGCACGCAACCGGCGGCCGGCGTTGCCCCCGCCGCCCCGGACCCCCAGTGTGGTCGAACGAGCACCGGCTGCCACGGAAGGCCGCCACGGGCGGCCGCCGGGCGGGCGTCCCGTCCCGGCGGAGACACGTCGCGCACACGACGCGGAGGCGTTCGCGATGATCCGGTCGACCCGACAGCGGACGCTGGCGACGGCCCTGGCGGCGCTTCTGGCCGCGGCCGGATGCGGCCCCCCGGGGGACGGCGACGCCGGGGGCGCGGCCGACGCCCATCTCGAGCGGGCCCGGGCGTTCGCCGAAGACGGGGCGTACGACTCGGCGATCCGGCGCTACACCCTGGCGCTCGAGGCCGGCGCCGACGCCGCGACGGCCCTGGAGGAGCGGGGGATCGCCCGGGCCGAGGCGGGGCGACCCCGGCGGGCGGCGGCGGACTTCGACTCGGTGCTGGCGCTGCGGCCGGGGGACGAGGGGGTCCTCGCCAACTTCGCCGTCACGCAGCTCGAGCTGTCCCGCTGGGACCGGGCGATCGGGGTGCTGGACAGCCTCGCCGAGCTGCGGCCCGACGACCCCAAGGTCTACTACGACCGCGCCCGGGCCCACCAGGGGCGGGGCCGGCTCGACCGGGCGCTGGAGGACCTGGACCGGGCGCTGGAGCTCGACCCCAACCTGGGGGAGGCGTACGTCAGCCGCGGCGCGCTGCGGGCCCGGACGGGCGACCTGGAGGCGGCCATCGCGGACTTCGAGAAGGCCGTCTCCCTCACGGAAAGCGAGGCGGCGCGGAAGAACCTGGGGGTCGCGCGGCTGGAGGCCGGCGACCACGCCGAGGCGGAGCGGATCTTCACCGGGCTCCTCTCCCGGGCCCCGCTCGTGGCCCGGTACCACCTCTACCGGGGTCGGGCCCGCCGGGGGCTGGGCAGGGAGGGGGAGGCCACGGCCGACTTCCGGCGCGTCCTGGAGCTGACCGGGAACCCCGGCCTGCGCGAGCAGGCCATCGAGGCGCTCCGGGAGATCGAGTCCGGGGGCTGAGGGGTCCGGCCGGCCCCGCCGTCGGGGCGCCCGGCCGGGGGGGTCAGGGCTCGGGCAGGACCAGGATCACCTCGATGCGCCGGTTCGCGGCCCGCCCCTCCTCGGTGTCGTTCGGGGCGACGGGCCGGCCCGCGCCGTGGCCGGTGGCGGTGATGCGGTCGGCGCTGAGCGGCGTCCTCGCCAGAAGCCAGTCGCGCACGGAGATGGCCCGCTCGCGGCTGAGGGTCCGGTTCCGGTCCTCGTCGCCGCGCGCGTCGGTGTGCCCCTCGATGACCACACGGGCGTCGGGGAAGGTCCGGATCGCCGACTGGGTCTTCACGAGCAGGGGCCGGGCCCC
>CAYZLN010000212.1:1960-3516 GCA_964479295.1 uncultured Gemmatimonadota bacterium | reverse complement strand
CGCGGCCCGCGCAGGAACTTGCGGCCGGTGGCCGACAGCAGGTCGCAGCCGATCGCCTCCACGTCCACCGGCATCTGGCCCACCGACTGGCAGGCGTCGACCAGGTAGGGGACGCCGGCCTCCGAGGCGACGCGCCCGACCTCGGCGGCGGGGTTCACGAGGCCGCCGTTGGTGGGCACGTGGGTGAGGGCCACCAGGGCGGCGCGTCCGTCGATCCGGCGGCGCAGGTCGTCGACGTCGATCTGGCCCGTCCCGTCGCTCTCCACCACCTCCACCTCGCACCCGGTGCGGCGGGCGACCTGGAGGAAGGCCAGGTGGTTGCTCGCGTAGGACGCCCGGGAGGTGAGGATCCGGTCGCCCTCGGAGAGGGGCAGCGAGTAGAAGGCCATGTCCCAGGCGCGGGTCGCGCTGGACGCGATCGCGACCTCGTCGGGCCGGCAGCCCAGCAGCCGGGCCAGCGCCTCGTAGCTCGAGGCGAGCCGCTCCTCCGCCTCGGCGGCCGCCTCGTAGCCGCCGATCCGCGCCTCCCGCCGAAGGTGCCCGGTGACGACCTCGACGACCCGCCGGGGCGGGAGCGACGCCCCGGCGTTGTTGAAGTGGAGCACGCGGTCGGCCCCGGGCGTCTCGGCGCGGACGCGCCGGACGTCGATCCGCGGTCGGGGTGCGTCTCCGTCGGGCACGGCGTCGTCGGGCATCGGTCTCCTCCGTGGAGGGAGCTCTGCGTCGGGCTGTGGGGCGCGCCGGCCGGGTCGTCCCGGGGCCGCGGGGTCCGCGCTCCCGGCTTCGCCTCGCGGCGGGGCGACGGCTACATTATCCGCCGGCCGCGCGTCGGTCACGACGCACGGCCTGCACGCAGCGCTCCGGCCACGGCCGGATCGTGCGGCGGGATCGCCCCCGGACGCGGGGGCAGGGCGGCGCGGCGCGATCGGCGGTACGCACGGAACTGTCCGGACGGCGCAGGGGAGGTCCCGGTGACGGACTACAGCGCCGAGCTCGGCCACGTCCAGCTCGAGGTGGGCGACCTGGAGCGGTCGGTCGCCTTCTACTCCCGCTACCTCGGGCTCGAGGTCAGCGAGCGGATGGAGAGCCGCAAGGGACGGGTCGTGCTGCTCTCCGGCGGCGACCGGCACCGGGAGGTCGGCCTCCGCGACGCCTCGTTCGCCGGTCCGGGCGGCTCCGGATCTCCCGACGACCACGGCACCGGCGACGGCGCGTCCGGGGGGGACGGCCCCGACGGCGCGGGGGACGGCCCGATCGGTGCGCCGGGGTCGGACAGCGCGCTCTCGGCGCCCTTCCAGGTGGCCTTCGAGGTGCCGGACCGCCGGGCCTTCTCGGACCTCTTCTTCGAGCTGCGCACGGACGGGGTCCCCACCACCGCCGTCGACCACGGGGTGAGCTGGTCCCTCTACTTCCGCGACCCCGACGGCAACGCCCTCGAGGCGTACTGGGACACCCGCGCCGAGGAAGGGGGGCGCGAGCGCTGGGGCGGGCGGAGCCGGCTGCTCTCCGTCGAGCAGATCCTCTCCGACGAGCGTGTGCGCGAGCTCGCCGACCGG
>CAYZLN010000212.1:0-1860 GCA_964479295.1 uncultured Gemmatimonadota bacterium | reverse complement strand
CGGCGGGGCCCTCGACGCCTTCCACCCGGCCGTGCGGGCGTGGTTCGAGGAGGCCTTCGAGCGCCCCACGGCGCCCCAGCGCGAGGGCTGGCCGGCCATCCGCTCCGGCGGGCACACCCTCCTCTCCGCGCCCACCGGCTCGGGGAAGACGCTCGCCGCCTTCCTGGTCGCCCTCGACGACCTGCTGCGGGCGGGCCTCGGCCCGGACGGGCTCCCGGACCTCACGCGGGTCGTCTACGTCTCGCCGCTGAAGGCGCTCAGCGCCGACGTCCACCGCAACCTGGCCGAGCCGCGCCGGGGCATCGCCGAGGCGGCCCGGGGGATGGCGCTCTCGCCGCCGGAGATCACCTCGGCGGTGCGGAGCGGCGACACGCCGCGCTCCCGGCGCCGGCAGATGGTGCGCACGCCGCCGCACATCCTCGTCACCACCCCCGAGTCCCTCTACCTCTACCTCACGGCCCGCAAGAGCCGCGAGACGCTGCGCTCCGTCCGCACGGTGATCGTGGACGAGATCCACGCGGTGCTGGAGTCCCGCCGCGGGTCGCACCTGGCGCTGAGCCTCGAGCGGCTGCGGGACGTGACGGAGGAGCCGCTCCAGCGGGTCGGCCTCTCGGCCACCCAGCACCCCATCTCGGAGGTCGCCCGCTTCCTGGTGGGCACCGGGAACGTGGAGACGGTGGAGGCCGCCGGGGACGGCGACGGGGCCGGCGGGGGCCCGGCCGCGACCGGTTCGACCGCCGCCCCTCCCGACGTCGCCGGCGGGAACGGGACCGGGCCGGCCGGGGGCGAAGCGGAGCGGGCGCCCGGCGGCCGACCCGACTGCCACGTCGTCGACCACGGCCACGAGCAGGAGCTGGACCTCGCGCTGGAGGTGCCCGAGTCGCCGCTCGAGGCCGTGATCACCGGGGACGTCCGCGGGGAGGTGGCGGACCGGGTGGCCGCCCTCGTCGGGGCCCACACCACCACCCTCGTCTTCGTCAACACCCGCCGCGAGGCCGAGCGGGTGGCCCACGGGCTGAGCGACCGGCTGGGCGAGGAGGCCGTCACGGCCCACCACGGGAGCCTCTCCAAGGAGCGCCGAAAGGAGGCCGAGCGGCGGCTGAAGGAGGGCCGGCTCGACGCGCTGGTGGCGACGGCCTCGATGGAGCTCGGGATCGACATCGGCTACGTGGACCTGGTCTGCCAGCTCGGCACGCCGAACCGGATCGCCACCTTCGTGCAGCGGGTGGGCCGGTCGGGCCACACCGTCGAGGGCACGCCGAAGGGCCGGCTCTTCCCGCTGACCCGCGACGAGCTGGTCCAGGGGGCGGCCCTGCTGCGGGCGGTCCGCCGCGGGGAGCTCGACCGGGTGGAGATCCTCGAGAAGCCCCTGGACGTCCTCTCCCAGCAGATCGTGGCGGAGGTGGCGTGCGGCGAGCGGGACGAGGAGGAGCTGTACCGCCTCTGCCGGAGGGCGTGGCCCTACCGGGAGCTGACCCGGGAGGAGTTCGACGACGTGGTGCGGACGGCGGCCCGGGGGTTCGACACCCGCCGCGGCCGCCGGGGCGCGCGGATCCACCGGGACGCGGTGAACGGCGTGCTGAAGCCCCGGAAGGGGGCGCGGCTGGCGGCGCTCACCTGCGGCGGGGCGATCCCCGACAGCGCCGACTACCGGGTGGTCCGCGAGCCGGACGGCACCTACCTGGGCACCGTCAACGAGGACTTCGCCATCGAGAGCCTCCCGGGCGACGTCTTCCAGCTCGGGAACACCTCCTGGCGGCTGCTGAAGGTGGAGACCGGCGTGGTGCGGGTGGAGGACGCCGGGGGCGAGCCGCCGAACATCCCCTTCTGGCTCGGCGAGGCGCCGGCCCGGAGCGACGA
>CAYZLN010000211.1:0-3529 GCA_964479295.1 uncultured Gemmatimonadota bacterium | reverse complement strand
GACGTTCGACGAGCTCTTCGTCCGCGCCGACCGGGCCATGTACCAGGGCCGCGAAGCGCCTCGCTCGTCCCCCGCCGTCTGGGACCCCGAGCTGGAGGAGTCCCTCCCGGCGTCCGATCTCGACCGGGAGGCCCGGCTGCGGCAGGCGGTCGAGAGCGACGCGCTCGCCGTCCACCTGCAGCCGATCTATCCCGCCGGGGAGAGGGCGGAGGCCGGCTACGAGGCGCTCGTCAGATGGCGCCACCCCGAGGAGGGGATCGTCCCGGCGGGCGAGTTCGTGCACCTGGCCGAGGAGACCGGGCTCGTCGGTGAGCTGGACCGGTGGATGCTCCGGGCCGTCACGTCGACGCTGGCGCGCCGCAGGGACCGGGAGGGGGCGTCGCCCTGGATCGCGGTGAACGTCTCGGCCCACGCGCTCGAGGACCCGGAGTTCCCCGGCTTCGTCCGAGGCCTGCTGGAGGAGCGCGCGGTGGACCCGGGGACGCTCGTGCTCGAGGTCACCGAGCGCACCACCATGACGCGGCCCGGCCGCATGGCCTCGGTTCTCGGCGAGATCCGCCGGCTGGGGGTCCGGATCGCCCTCGACGACTTCGGCACCGGCCACGCGGTGCTCGCCAACCTGAAGCACTTCCGGTTCGACGTCCTCAAGCTCGACATGGCCTTCGTCCACCGGCTCGGCGAGGGCCCCCGCGACCGGAAGCTCCTGGAGGGGATCACGGCCCTGGGCCAGGAGCTCCAGATGCAGGTGCTGGCCGAGGGCGTGGAGACCGAGCGTCAGCTCCGGTTCGTCGAGGAGATCGGCGTCGACCTCGTGCAGGGCTACCTGCTGGGCCGCCCCCGGGACCCGGGCGAGGTGGGCTTCGGGGCCCGGGCGCGCCCGGAGCGCGGGGAGACGGGCTGACGGCCGCCCGCCCGCGTCGGGCGAGCCGGCGGCCGCCTGACGGGCCGGACGAGCCTGACGGGCCGGACGAGGACGAGCCCGCGGGGTCCTGCGAACGCCCCCCGCGGCGGGGCGTCCGTCACTGGAGGTAGAAGCGCACCCCGGCCTGCACGGGGATCGTCCAGCTCACGTCGAAGGGAGTGACGTCGGCGGTCGCGGCTCCGAACGACTGCGTATCGTCGCGGTTGAAGGCCATGAGGTACACTGCCGGCTCGAGGTAGATGTCGAGCCGGTCGCTGGCCCGGTATCCGAGCTTGGTGCCGCCCCGGAAGGCGAAGTTGGTGAGATCGGCGCTCACCGGGGCCGCGGTGCCGTCGTCCGTGGTGTCCTCCGTCTCGAGCGTCGAGATCCCGGCGCCGATCGCCAGCGCCCCCGTCCAGCGGGTCTCCGGGTCGAGGAAGTGGACCTCGAGCCCGCCCGTGACTGCCAGGGAGCTCATGTCGGCGAAGAGCACGCCATCCGAGGTCCGGGCCCCGGTCAGGAGCTGATACTCTCCGTCGGCCCGCAGCGCCACCCGCCTCGTCAGGTGGATGGCGACGCCGCCCCCGAAGGAGGCCCCTGTCTGGGCCAGGGCGTCCATCTCGGCGACCGGGACGGCGATGCCCCCGCGGACGTCCGCGCTCACGGTCCCACCCGAGGGGACCGTTGCGACGTCCTGGGCCTCCAGGGCGAGGGGCCCGAAGAGCAGGGCCGCCGCCGCGAGCCCGGGGAGGACGACCCCGGGCCCGAGCCTGCGTGCGGCACGATCCACCTGGCGCGTCACGTCGCTCACGATCGGTTCGAACATGGCGTTTCCGTCCCTCCTCCGCGTGTCCACGGATCACCGGCCGGCGCATCCGGACCGCGGCCCGGGTCCGCCGCACGACGACGTGCAGTCGACGAAATGTAAGGGGCCCGGGGGGATCGCCCAAGAGGGCGCCGGACACTTCCTCCCCTGTCCCTTCCCGGAGGCCTCGGCCGGACGACGCGTCGGAGCTGCGCCGCCCCCGCGCGGCCCACCGGCCCGACGGCCGCGGTGCCGGCCTCTGTTGCGTCGTCACTACGCTGGGGCGTAGCGTATCTGGACGCCCGGACCGAGCTTCTCGAGACGGGAGGCCCCGTGATCGCCATCTCCTTCCCGGGCGACTTCTTCGTCCTCGAGCCCCCCGAGGGGGCGGAGCGCTCGACGCCGGGCCGGGCCCTCCTCCTGGCCGGGCTCGCGCTCTTCGTGGCCGCCGGCCTGGCCCTGCTCCGGCCCGCCCAGTTGCAGGAGGCGTGGGGACTGGCGTGGATCCTGGCGCTGGCCCCGACCTTCCTGCTCAGCTACTACCGCGGGTGGACGGGGGCCGTGGTCGCGCTGGCCGGCGGGATGGTGGTCCTGACCCTGACCGAGGTCGTGGGCCGGTGGTGGCTGGGGCGGGCCGTGGACTGGTGGGTCGTCGCCGGCGCGGGCTCCGGCATCCTCGTGGTGAGCGTGGCCCTGGGCGTGATGACCGAGCTCCTCCACCGGTCGGGGGGCGACCCCCACCTGGCGGAGCGGCGGTGGCAGACGGGCCGGGCCCTCCGGCGGGCGCTGGAGACGGAGAGCTTCGAGCTCCACTACCAGCCCGTCGTGGGGCTGGACGACCTGCAGGTGGTCGGGGCGGAGGCGCTCCTGCGATGGCAGCACCCGGACGCGGGCCTCCTCCCGCCGGAGCTCTTCCTGCCGACCGCCGAGACCACCGGCCTCGCGGTCCCCCTCGGCCGCCGGGTCGTCGACCGCGCCGCCAGCGACGTGGGGCGGCTCCGCGGGATCTTCGACCGCGACGACCTCTTCGTCACCGTCAACCTGACCGCGGGGCAGTGCCGCGAGCCCGACGAGCTGGTGGAGGCCGTCCGCTCGGGGCTCGCCGAGAGCGGGCTCTCCGCCCCGAGCCTGATGTTCGAGATCGGGGAGGAGGACGTGCTGGACGCCGCCGACGCGATCGCCGAGCTGGAGAGCGTGGGATGCCCCGTGCTCATCGACGACTTCGGCAACCGTCACGCCTCCCTCTCCCAGCTCGGGGAGCTCCCGGTGGAGGGGCTCAAGGTCGATCGGACCTTCACGGCGGGCATCGTCGCCGAGGAGCGGAAGCGGGAGGTCGTCCACACCACCATCGACCTGGGCCGGCGCCTGGGGCTGGACGTCTTCATGGAGGGGATCGAGCAGAAGGACCAGCTCGTGGCCGTCCGGAAGGCCGGGGCGGACTACGGCCAGGGCTTCCTCTTCGCCCCGGCCGCGCCCCTGACGGAGCTCATCCCCCCGCCGTCGATGCCCGGCCTCGGCGACCTGGGGGCGTAGCCCGACGCCACGGTCGGGCGGCCGGACGGAGGGACGGCGAGGACCCTCCGGGCGAGCGAATAGCTGCGAGCCCAAGATGACACGACGAGCGCGGCGGCGTCCGAGGCGAAAGCACCCGTCCCCTCGCCAGCCCGCGAGATCACGCCCCTCGGGAGGGGATGCCGGCCCGTCGAGCGGTCGTGGCACCGGCGAGGGAGGGGGGAAGGCTCGTGCGAGGACCCTCCGGGCGAGCGATGAGCTGCGAGCCCGAGATGACACGACGAGCGCGGCGGCGTCCGAGCACGGGCCTT
>CAYZLN010000210.1:0-3570 GCA_964479295.1 uncultured Gemmatimonadota bacterium | reverse complement strand
GGCCGCCGGCCCCGCTGGACGAGGCCGACTTCCGGGACGCGCTCCGCGACCGGCTGTCGGGCTCCGGGGCGCGGGTCTTCACCGTCGTGCGGTTCGGGGCCGAGGAGCCGGCCGGGCTGGCGCGGGAGCTGGCCGGGCTGGTGCGGGCCGAGGACGGCGACTTCGCCGGGGTGCTGGCCGGGCGGGCGGCGGCGTGGCTCTCCGACACCGTCCCGTCGGAGGCGGAGGCCTTCCTGCGCCGGATGGACGGGGCCGTGGCGGACGCGGTCGACGGGGCGGCGGACGAGACGGAGGTGCTCGGGAGCGCCCGGGACGCCGACCGGCTCCGCGAGCTCGCGGAATGACCGCGACGGCCGGGGCGGACGCCCCGGACGGGAGCCGGGGCCTGCCGTACTGGGCCCGGTTCGGGATGCTGACGGCGTTCTCCCTGGGCGTGCTGCTCGCCATCGTCTTCGCGGTCTTCCCGCAGCGCTTCGTGCTGGCGCCCGGGCTCCGCGAGCAGGGGCTGAACTTCCCGGCCGAGCCGCCGGAGTTCGAGTTCCCGGCCCTCGGCGACCTCGTCCGCTCCGAGCCTCCGGAGGAGGACGAAGCGCCGTCGACGGGGCCGGAGGAGCGGATGTGGGAGCGGGTGACGGCCCTCGTCGAGATGGGTCGCGACGAGCTGGCCGTCCGGGAGATGCGGGCCTGGCTCGACGGGCGGCCCACCGACCACGACGTCCGGCTCGAGCTCGCCCGGGCCCTGGAGCGGACGGGCCGGCTCGCCGAGGCCGAGGAGGCCTACGCCCGGGTGCTGGGGGCGAGGGGGGCGGACGCGGACCGCGGCACGCGCCTCTCGCTGGCGCGCCTCCGGTGGCGCACCGGAGACCTCGAGGGGGCGCTGGCCCTCTACGACGAGCTCGTCGACGGACGCCCCGGCGACCGGGCCGCCCGGCGGGAGCGGGCCGACCTGCTCTTCTCCCTCGGCCGCCACCGCGAGGCCGCCGACGCCTACCGGGCCCTGGCCGGGGACGCGCCGGACGAGGCCGACGCCGACGCGCTGCGGCTGGAGCGGGCCCGGGCCCTGTACGCCGCCGGGGCGACGGTGCCCGCCTGGCGGGCGCTGACGGCCGTGTCGCCGGACGGCCCGGGGGCCGAGGCGAGGGCCGAGCTGCGGGCCCTCCTCCGGGAGGCGATGCCGCTTCCGGCGTCGGACACCGCCCCGGGCCCGGCCCTGGCGCGGGCCCGGGCGGCGGCGGCCGCCGGCGAGCTGGCCCGGGCGGAGCGGCTGTACCGCACGGCCGTCTTCCTCCGGCCCGACGACGAGGCCCCGCGCCTCGAGCTCGCCGAGCTGCTGGCGACCCGCCGGGACGCCCTCGAAGCGGCCGTCGCCGTGCTCGGTTCCCTGGGGCGGCGGACGACGGGCATCCGGCCGGACGCCGGGCCCTTCGCGGCCGCCGGGGCCCGCCCCTCGACCGAGCTGCGCCGCCGGCTGGCCCGCTACCGCCTCTGGTCGGGTGACGACGAGGGCGCCCTGGCCCTCCTCGTGGAGCTGGCGGCCGAGGGGGACGCCACGGCCGACGACCTGGCGCTGGCGGCCGACGTCCTCCGGTGGACCGGACGGCGCCCGGAGGCCGCGGCCCGGTACGTCGACGCCCTGGCCCTGGAGCCCGAGCACGGCCGGGCCCGGAAGGGCCGGGCCGCGCTCCGGGAGGAGACGCGCAGCGTCGTGGAGGGCCGCGACCCGGCCGGCGTCGGCGTCGAGAGCGACCTGTACGTCGACTCCGACGACTACCGGAGCTGGGGCGTGGCCGGCCGCGCCGTGCTCGATCCGGGCTGGGGGACCCACCGGCTGGTGGCGCGCACCGGGGTCCGCTCGATCAGAGGCCCCACGGCCGCCGGGCCCGTGGCCGAGGAGGCGGGCCCCGAGGGCCACGTGGGCTGGATCGGCTGGTGGCGGCAGGCGACGGTCCGGACCGCGCTCCGGGTGGGCGCCGAGCGGCTGGAGAGCACCGGCGCCGAGCCCGTCCTCGGGGCCGAGGTCGCCGTGCCGGCGCTGGGGCTGGAGGCGGCCTACCGCCACGGCCTCGCGCACCCGACGACCCTCACCCTGGCCTCGGTCCGGGACCGGACCCGGATCGACCGGCTCGAGGCCAGCCTCTTCCGACCCCTGGCCGGGGGCTGGGGGCTGTGGACCTCGGTCGAGGGCGCCAGCGTCCGGGGCGGCGGGACGGAGAACGGCCGGCTGGTGGCCCAGGCGGCGCTGGACCGCCCGGTGGCGCTCGGCGGGCGGCTTAGGGCCGGGTACGCCACCCGCCTGCTCACCACCACCGATCCGGCGCCCGGCGCCGGCGACGGCGCCGCCTACTGGGCGCCGGCCCTCTCCTGGACCCACGGCCTCTCGCTCGAGTGGGAGCGGCCGCGGGGCGAGACCGGCCTGGGCGGGCGCGTCCGTCTCCAGCCCGGCGCCTCGGTGGTGCGGCTTCACGGCGAGGGCGAGGAGACGGCGGTCGAGTTCGCCCTCTTCGGCGAGGCCGGGCTCGAGTACCGGGCCGGCGACGCCTCCCTCCGCCTCGGCGCCGAGTACGTGCGCAGCCGGATCGGCGGCTACGAGGGCCTGGGCGCGAACCTCGGCGTCGGCTGGAGGTTCTGAGCCGTGTCGCCGCGACGCTCCTTCCTGGTCAGCCTCCGCTTCATGGCGCTGCTTCTGGTGGCCAGCGGGCTCTTCTTCTGGGTCGTCTTCGCCGGCTCCGAGCAGCTCCTGCTCCGGGCGGTGGTCGTCACCCTGCTCGTCTTCCTGGCCATCCTCCTGGTGCGGTACTTCTCGCTGCTGTGGCTCGCGGTGCTGCACCACCTGGAGCGGGACGTGGCGCCGGACGAGGCGGAGGGCGGCTGGCCGCACCCCGACGAGTGGCCGGGCGTCTCCCTGCTGGTGCCCGCCTTCGACGAGGAGAAGGTGCTCGACCGGGCGGTGGAGAGCCTGATGCGCCTCGACTACCCGACGTACGAGATCGTCGTCGTCGACGACGGCTCCGACGACGCCACCCTCGAGAGGGCGCGGCGCTGGGAGGGCCGGCACGGCGGCGTGGAGGTGCGGGTGGTCACCCAGGAGAACGCGGGGAAGGCGGCGGCCCTCAACGCCGGCATCGCCGTCAGCCGCCACCCCTTCGTGCTGTCGATGGACGCCGACTCCCGCCTCGAGCCCGGGGCGCTCAGGGCGGCCATGCCCCGCTTCCGCGACCCGAGCGTGGGCGCGGTGGCCGGGAACGTGAAGGTGGAGAACCGCAACAGCCTGCTGACCTGGCTGCAGGCGCTGGAGTACGTGGAGGGCCTCAACATGCCGCGGCGCGCCCAGGGCTTCGTGGCCGCCGTCAACATCGTCCCGGGCCCCGTGGGCGTCTTCCGCCGGGCGGCGCTCGACGAGGTCGGCGGCTACGCCACCGACACCTTCGCCGAGGACGCCGACCTGACGCTCGAGCTCGTCAGCCGGGGCTGGAAGGTCTTCTACGAGGAGGACTGCGTCGCCTGGACGATCGCCCCGGAGTCGATGGTGGACCTGGTGCAGCAGCGCTACCGCTGGACGCGGGGGCTGCT
>CAYZLN010000209.1:0-3575 GCA_964479295.1 uncultured Gemmatimonadota bacterium | reverse complement strand
GCCCTCCCCGAGGCGCCCGACGCGGAGGGCTTCCCGGCCCGGGGCGACGGCCCGCCCTTCCGGCTGCAGGAGGAGGTGCCCCGCGTCCCGCGGGTGGCCCACCTGATCGGGCCCTCGGTCATCGCCCTGGCCATGGGGCTCGGCGCGGGGGAGTTCCTCCTCTGGCCCAACCTCATCACGGTCAACGGGTGGCAGATCTGGTGGCTCTTCTGGGTGGGCGTGCTCACCCAGTTCGTGGTCATCGGCGAGATCGAGCGCTGGACGCTGGCCACCGGCGAGTCGGTCTTCGGGGGGATGGCCCGGCTGGACCGGTGGTCCTTCTGGCCGTGGTTCTTCCTCGTCGCGACGCTGGTGAGCTTCTTCTGGCCCGGCTGGGCCTCCCAGTCGGCCGACTACGCGGGCCGCATCGTCGAGGTCGTCACGGGGACGGCGGTGGACTGGCAGCCCGTGGCCCTGCTGATGCTCGCCTTCATCTGGTTCGGGCTGGCCGCCTCGAAGATCGTCTACAACGCCCTGGAACGCTTCGAGATGGCGCTCGTGCTGGGCTTCTTTCCTTTGCTGGGCCTGGTGCTCCTCATGGTGGGGATCCTCCCGAAGGACGTGCTGGGGCTCCTGGAGGGCGCCGTCTCGGTGGGCCGGGCCCCCCGGGAGCTGCTCACCGGCGACCAGTTCCCGACCCTGCTGATCGCCGTGGCCTACGCCGGCTCCGGGGGGACGCTCCTGCTGGCGCAGTCGCTGTGGCTCAGGGACAAGGGCTTCTCGATGGCCGCCTACCAGGGCCGGATCGCCGGCATCCGGGGCGAGAACGAGCCGCTCAGCGACTCGGGGTTCGTGCCGGACCTCTCGGCCTCCACGGCCCTCGCCCGGCTGAAGGGCTGGATCCGGGTGGCCCACAGGGAGCTCTTCCTGACCTTCGTGCTCCTCATCCTGGTGAGCGTGGTGATCACCTCCATGGTCGTGGTCGCCACCCTGGGCACGGGCAACGCCGAGCTCGCCGGCGACCTGAACGGCATGGTGGCGCAGCAGGCCGACGTGCTGGAGGAGGTCGCCGGGACCTGGCTGAAGGTGGTCTTCCTGCTGGGGGGCTCGTTCGTGCTCTTCTCCACCCAGCTCGGCATCGTGGACACCGTCACCCGGATCACCGGCACGATCTTCTACGAGCGCTACGGCCGGGACAGGGACTTCTGGACGCTGAAGCGCACCTTCCTGTTCTTCCTGACGCTGATGGTGGCCGCGTCGATGGCGATCATCGCCCTCTCCTGGCGGGGCGGCGAGGCGCTGGAGGGGCTCCAGCCCGACTTCCTGGTGCTCATCGCCGGGCCCTTCACCATCGCCAGCATGTACGCCTTCGCCCTGGTGGTGGGCTACATGAACGTCCGGCGGCTGCCCCGGCTGGTGACGCCGTCCCGCTGGAGGGTGTGGGGCATGGTGTGGGCGGCGATCCTGTGGGGCTGGTTCACCGCCGAGCAGGTGAGCCGGACGGTGCTGGGCGGGATCGGCGCGCCGGCGGCCGTGGTGGAGTCGGTGGAGCTCCATCCCGTGCGGGCGGTGTGCTACGGGCTCTGGGTGCTCTCCGTCCTCTGGTTCGCCTGGCAGGTGCTGGGCCGGCCGTCGGGGCGGGAGGCCGGCGGCTGACCGACCGGGGCCGGCCGCTCGCTCCGCCGGGAGGGCGCCCGGCTACGACACCCAGAGGTCCACGATCTCGGCGTCGGCCACGTCCACCAGCCCCCGGTCGGTGAGCTTGAGCTCGGGGATCACCGCCAGGGTGAGGAACGAGAGGGACATGTAGGGCGACGGCAGCTCGCCCCCCAGCTCCCGGGCCGCCCGGTGGAGGCGATCCAGCCCGTCGCGGACCTCCTCCACGGGCCGGTCGCTCACCAGCCCCGCCACCGGCAGCGGCAGGTGGGCCAGCACCTCGTCGCCCCGCGCCGCCGCGAGCCCGCCGTCGGTCTCGACCACCCGCTCCAGGGCCGCTCGCATGGAGGCGTCGTCGGCGCCCACGATCACCACGTTGTGGGCGTCGTGGGCGACGCTGCTCGCCAGCGCCCCCTCCTCCAGCCCGAAGCCGCGGACGAAGCCGAGCCCGACCCCGCCGCCGCGGCCGTGCCGCTCCACAACGGCCAGCTTGAGCACGTCGCGGGTGGGGTCGGCCACCGCCCCGCCGTCCTCGACCCGGGCCGGGACGACCCCGGCGGCGGTGACGATCTGGTCGGGCTCCACCTCGATGACCCGGATCCGCGAGCCGTCGGCGGGGACCCGGAAGCCGGGAAAGGCGTCGAGGTCGACACTCACGCTCGGCGGCAGCGTCGAGGGGGCGTCGGGGATCTCCAGGTCGTCGACGAGCTCCCCGCCGCGGACCACCTCCCGGCCCCCGACGAAGACCCGCTCCACCTCCACCGCCTCGAGGTCGGAGAGCACCAGGAGGTCGGCGCGCCGGCCCGGGGCCACGCCGCCGTGTCCCCGCCGGTCGAGCCCGAACCACTCGGCGGTGTTGAGCGACGCCATGCGCCAGGCCGTCACGGGCTCGATCCCCAGGTCGACGGCCTTCCGGACGGCGTGGTCCAGGTGCCCCTCCTCCAGCAGGTCGTGGGGGTGACGGTCGTCGGTGACCAGCGAGCACCGCCGCTCGGCGGCCGGCGTGACCAGCGGCGCCAGGGCCTCCAGGTTCCGGGCGGTGCTCGCCTCCCGGATCATCACCCGCATCCCCTTCTCCAGCTTCTCGCGGGCCTCCGCGAGGCTCGTGGCCTCGTGCTCGCTGCCGGGCCCCGCCGCGGCGTAGGCGTCCAGCGCGCGCCCCGAGAGGCCGGGGGCGTGGCCGTCGACCGGGACGCCCCGCTCACGGGCCGCCGCGAGCTTCTCCAGCACGCCGGGGTCCGCCTGCACGACGCCGGGGTAGTTCATCATCTCGGCCAGCCCCAGCACCCCCTCCTCGTCGAAGAGCGGCGCCAGGTCGTCGGCGTCCAGCTCGGCCCCGGCGGTCTCCAGCGGCGTCGACGGCACGCAGGAGGAGGCCATGACGAAGGCGTGGAAGGGGAGGCCACGCCGGCTCTCGAGCACCCACCGGATGCCCTCGACGCCGTGGACGTTGGCGATCTCGTGGGGGTCCATCACCGCCCCCACCGTCCCCCGCGGGAGCACGGCCCGGGCGAACTGGGGCAGGGTGACCATGCTGCTCTCGACGTGCATGTGCCCGTCGATCAGGCCCGGGGCCACCCACCGGCCCGAGATGTCGAGCAGGCGGTGCGCCGGGCGGGCCGCGTCCCCGCGGGGGTCCAGCGCCACGACGCGCCCGCCGTGGACGGCCACGTCCGCCTCCCGCACCTCGCCGGCGAAGACGTCCACCAGCCGGCCGCCCCGCAGCAGCAGTTCGCAGGGCTCGTCGCCGCGGGCGACCCGGACGGCCTCGGCGAGGGCGTCGACGGAATCGCCGTCGCGGCGGTCCGGGGTCACGAGTCCGGATCCAGCGCCCGGTCGATCCTCCGCTGCACGTCCTGCAGGTGGAGCCGGGTCACGCGGTCGTCGGCGTCCGACACCCGGTCGTCGATCCGGGCCGCCACGTCGTTCAGCTCGCCGCG
>CAYZLN010000208.1:0-3587 GCA_964479295.1 uncultured Gemmatimonadota bacterium | reverse complement strand
ACCCCATCGGCCGCCCGGGCGTCGGGCCCGAGGGGGACGACGGGGCCGGGGCGGGGCCGCCGCTCACCGAGGTCGCCATGACCCCCGAGGCCGGGGACGACGCGTGAGGATCGCCGGCAAGACGAGCGGGCGCCCGCCGCGGCGCGCCGGCGCGCGTCCGCCCGCCGGGAGGGCGCCATGAGGGTCGTCGTCACCGGCGCCGCCGGCTTCCTCGGCTCCCACCTCTGCGACCGCTTCGTGGAGGAGGGCCACGAGGTGGTGGCGATGGACAACTTCATCACCGGCGCCCCCGACAACCTCGAGCACCTCATCGGGCACGACCGGTTCCGCCTCGTCCGCCACGACGTCACCGAGTTCATCTACGTCCAGGGCGAGGTGGACGGCGTGCTGCACCTGGCCTCGCCGGCCAGCCCGGTGGACTACCTGGAGCTTCCGATCAAGACGCTCAAGGTGGGCAGCCTGGGCACCCACAAGACGCTCGGGCTGGCCAAGGCCAAGGACGCCCGCTACCTGCTGGCCTCCACCTCCGAGGTCTACGGCGACCCCCGGGAGCACCCCCAGCGGGAGAGCTACTGGGGCCACGTGAACCCCATCGGCCCCCGGGGCGTCTACGACGAGGCCAAGCGCTTCGCCGAGGCCATGACCATGGCCTACCATCGCTCGCACGGCGTCGAGACCCGCATCGCGCGGATCTTCAACACCTACGGGGAGCGGATGAGGCCCGACGACGGGCGGGTGGTCTCGAACTTCATCGTCCAGTCGCTGAGGGGCGACGCGCTGACCGTCTACGGCGACGGGAGCCAGACCCGCAGCTTCTGCTACGTCTCCGACCTGGTCGACGGCCTCTACCGGCTCTTCCTCGACGGCGGCGCCGAGCCCGTCAACCTCGGCAACCCCGACGAGTTCACCATCCTCGAGCTGGCCGAGATCGTCACCGAGCTCACCGGCTCGGGACAGCGGATCGAGCACCTCCCGCTCCCCGAGGACGACCCCCAGGTGCGCCGGCCCGACGTCGGGCGGGCCCGGGAGACGCTGGGCTGGGCCCCGCAGGTGGCGCTGCGGGAGGGGCTGGAGCGGACGATCGGGTACTTCCGCGAGCTCGAGAAGGCCGGCCGCCTGCCCGAGGCCCGGGTGCTGGCGGAGAAGGACTGACGGGGCGGGCAGGGCGCGCGGGTGACGGTCGGTTGACGCCTCGACGCATCCTGGACAGAGAGCCGTCGGGAACCGGCCTGGCTTCATGGTGTGTATGATGTACACGCCGTAAACACCCTGTCCCCCGCACCGGAGGCCCCGTGCCCACGATCACCTCCCGCCTCGACGACTGGCTGGACGAGGAGATCCGCCGCTTCTGGGCGGACAGAGGCGAGGGCCCGTCCTCGGGCATGCGGCGGGTGGCCCGGGAGTGGTGGACGCTGGAGCACCTGCCGGCGCTCGAGTTCCGGGACGGGCCGACCGGACGGAGGGCCCGGATCCGCGGCGGCCCCGATGTCTGGGAGGTCGCCCTCCTCGCGCGGGAGTACGGGCGTGAGGTCGGCGCGCTCCGGGAGCACTTCGACGACGCCGTGGAGGCCGAGGCCCTCGAGCAGGCCTTCCGCTACATCGACCGGTTCCCGGACGAGGTCGAGGAGCGGCTGCGGGAGCACGACCGCATCGAGCGGATGCTCGGAGCGCCCGACGGGGCCGGGTGAACGGCGGGGATCCCCGGTTCCTCTTCGACGAAATGGTCCACGTCGGGGCGTGCGAGGAGCTCCGCCGGCGCGGGGTCGACGTCGTGCACGCGCTCCGGGTCGACGAGCCGCTCCCCACCGACCGGGAGGTCCTCGAGCTCGCCCGCGAGCAGGGACGGGTCGTTGTGACCCGCAACTACGGCGACTTCAGGGTGCTGGCGCGGGCGTACGCCCGGCGCGGCCGCTCCTTCCCGGGGGTCCTCTTCCTCCCCACTTCGCTGCCCCAGGCCGACGTGGGGGCGCACGTCCGGGCGATCGAGGCCTGGATCGACGAGCACGCCGGCGGGGAGCTTCCGATCCGGGACGGCTTCGGGTGGGTCTGACGTGGAAGCGGTGATCCCCGCCGCCGGCCGCGGCACCCGCCTCGGGCCCCTCACCGACGACCGTCCCAAGCCCCTGGTCGAGGTGGCCGGCGAGCCGCTGCTCGCCCACGCCCTCCGGGCCCTGGAGCCCCTGGCCCCCGACCGGGTGGTGGTCGTCACGGGACACCTCGGTGAGCAGATCCGCGAGCGGTTCGGCGACCGGTGGGACGGCGGCCTCGAGCTGGCCTGGGTCCGCCAGCCGAACCCCAGCGGCCTGGCCCACGCGCTTCTGGCCGCCGAGCCGAAGCTGAGGGGCGACTTCGCCGTGCTCTACGGCGACAACGTGATGCGCGCCGACCTCGTCTCGCCCGTCGAGCGGTTCCGCGAGCGCGGGCTCGACGCGCTGGTCGCCACCGAGGAGGTGCCCCCGGAGCGCGCCCGGCAGGGGGTGTGCCTGACCGCCCCGGACGGCACCCTCGCCCGCGTCGTCGAGCACCCGACCGACGCCCAGCGGGAGGCCGGCCGGGTGGTGACGGGCTTCAGCGTCTTCTCGCCCCGGGTGCTCGACGCCTGCCGGCGGGTGGAGCCCTCGGAGGAGGGCGAGTACGAGCTCACCGACGCCGTGAACGTGCTGATCGACCGAGAGGACGCCCGGGTGGAGGCGGTGCCGCTGGACGGCCGGCGGGTGAACGTGAACACGCCCGAGGACCTGGAGCGGGCCGGGCGGATGCTGACGGGGGAGACTGAGGGGGAGGGAGACGGCCGGCGATGACGAGCCGGCGGGGCCGGGCGGGTCAGTCCAGCCCGAAGAACGCCTGCGGCGTCTGGATCACCGCCTTGACCTCGCCCACGAAGGCCGTCCGGTCGTCGCCGACGTCGTGCTCGAAGTCGCGGATCACGTTCACGCCCAGGTCCCACTCCAGGTCGAGGCTCCAGCCGCCGCCGAGCACCTCGGGCCGCCACCGGCCCGCCACGGCCGGCCGGACCGTGGTCTCGGCCTCGCCCTCCAGGATCGGGGGGTGGGTGGGGAGCTGCTGGCCCGGAGGGCGCAGCCGTCCGTGGAAGTCGCCCTCGCCCTTCACCTGGACGTCGAGCCGGGGCCGGAGCACGAGCCCCGGCCGGCCCACCCACTCGGCCTCCAGCGTCCCCAGGTAGAGGTCGGCCTTGTCCCAGCCCAGCCCGATCCCCCGGTGCGACCACTCCTCCCACGGGCGGCGCGTGCGGTAGACCAGGCTCTGGAGCGCCGTCGCCTGCGCCCGGAGGCGCCAGCCGCGCACCAGGCCCGGCAGCTCCAGCCCCAGCGAGCCCCCCATCTCGCAGCAGGAGTCGATCTCGCTGCTCGAGCCCAGCGAGTTCGTGGCGTCGAGGTTGAGGCTGCCGTAGAGGGCCAGCCCGCCGGTCGGGCGCCACCAGACGTCGAGCTGGCCGATCGTATTCTGTTCCTGGTTGCTGACGATCTGCCACACGCTGATCGGGTTCACCAGCCGGAGGTCGAGCGACTGGTCGGGCCCGCCGTGGATCGTCGCCTCGGTGAGCGCCAGCACCAGCTCGTCGGCCG
>CAYZLN010000207.1:0-3587 GCA_964479295.1 uncultured Gemmatimonadota bacterium | reverse complement strand
CACGGCGGCGGGGCCTTCAGCGGCAAGGACGCCTCGAAGGTCGACCGCTCCGCCAGCTACGCGGCCCGCTGGGTGGCCAAGAACCTGGTCGCCGCCGGCCTCGCCGAGCGCGTCGAGATCCAGGTCGCCTACGCCATCGGCGTCGCCGAGCCGGTCTCCGTCATGGTCGACAGCCGGGGCACGGGGCCGGCCTCCGACGAGGCCCTGGAGCGGGCCGTGCGGGACGTCTTCGACCTGCGGCCGCAGGCGATCATCGACGCCCTGGGCCTCCGCCGGCCCGTCTTCCGCCGCACGGCGGCGTACGGGCACTTCGGCCGCGAGCCCGCCGACGACGGGGGCTTCAGCTGGGAGCGCACCGACCGGGTCGAGGAGCTCCGGAACGCCGTCTGAGCGGGCAGCGCGCGCGGAGCCCGCCCGCGAACGACCGGCCGCCCGTCCGGATCCGGCGGGCGCCCCCCGGTGTAGGCGCAGGGGCCGTCGTGGGTCCGCCTCGCGGCCGACGCCCGGCGCGGCCCGGGCGCCTCCCCGCGGCACCGAACCCGAACCCAGGATTCCGGAGGACCGGACGATGACGGAGACAACGGAGACACCGACGAAGACGACGCACGACGTGGCCGACCTCGACCTGGCCGAGAAGGGGCGCAAGCGGGTCGAGTGGGCCGAGCAGTTCATGCCCGTCCTCCGGCAGATCCGGGAGCGCTTCGAGCGCGAGCGCCCCCTCGACGGCGTCCGGGTCTCCGCCTGCCTCCACGTGACCACCGAGACGGCCAACCTGATGCGGACGCTGCGGGCCGGGGGGGCGGACGTGGTGCTGTGCGCCTCCAACCCGCTCTCCACGCAGGACGACGTGGCGGCCTGGCTGGTGGAGGAGGCCGGCGTCTCCGTCCACGCCGTCCGCGGCGAGGACGACGATCGGTACTACGAGCACGTCCGGGAGGCCATCGCCCACCGGCCGGCGGTCACCATGGACGACGGGGCGGACGTGGTGGGCGCGATCCACATGATGGCCCTGGAGCGCTGGGACGACCTCGCGCCGCCGGTCCGGCGGTGGGCCCGCGACCTGCCGACGGAGGAGCGCCGCGCGATCGTGGAGGGGGTCCGGGGCGCCACCGAGGAGACCACGACGGGGGTGGTCCGCCTCCGCTCGATGGCCGAGGACGACGTCCTCCAGTTCCCGGTGATCGCGGTCAACGACAGCGACACGAAGCACCTCTTCGACAACCGGTACGGCACCGGCCAGTCGACGCTGGACGGCATCGTCCGGGCCACCAACATGCTGATGGCGGGCTCCACGGTCGTGGTGGCCGGCTACGGGTGGTGCGGCCGGGGCTTCGCCCTGCGGGCCCGCGGCGCCGGCGCCCAGGTGGTCGTCACGGAGGTGGATCCGCTCCGGGCCCTGGAGGCCCACATGGACGGGTTCCGGGTCATGCCGATGGAGGAGGCCGCTCCCCAGGGCGACCTCTTCGTGACCCTCACGGGGAACACCTCCGTGATCCGGGAGGAGCACTTCCGGGCCATGAAGGACGGCGCCATCGTCGCCAACTCCGGGCACTTCGACGTGGAGATCGAGGTCGACCGCCTCGAGGAGATCTCCGACGGCCCGCCCCGGCACCCCCGCGAGCACGTGGAGGAGTACGACGTGGACGGGAAGAAGGTGGTGCTCCTGGGCCGCGGCCGCCTCATCAACCTGGCCGCCGCCGAGGGCCATCCGGCGAGCGTGATGGACATGTCCTTCGCGAACCAGGCGCTGGCGGCCGAGTATCTCCTGAGCGAGAGGGGCGCCGACCTCGGACGGGACGTCCACCGCGTCCCCGACGAGCTCGACCAGAGCATCGCCCGCCTGAAGCTGGCGGGCGAGGGGGTCGAGATCGACGAGCTCTCGGAGGAGCAGGAGCGGTATCTCTCGTCCTGGCATCTCGGAACCTGACGGCGGGCGCCACGCAGATGAAGGACTCCATGAAGCGGGTCGAGGTCGCGAGCCTGGGCCTGGACAAGTCGTCGAACACCCCGGTCGTCATCCTGAAGGAGGAGGACGGAGAGGGCGTCCTCCCGATCTGGATCGGGCCCGGCGAGGCCAGCGCCATCGCGATGAAGCTCGCGGGGATCGAGTTCTCGCGCCCGCTGACCCACGACCTGATGACCAGCGTGGTGGAGGGGCTGGGGAGCACCCTCGTCCGCGTCCTCATCACCAAGGTCGTCGACAACACCTACTACGCCTCCCTCGTCTTCCGCCGCGACGGCGAGCTGATCTCCATCGACTCCCGGCCCAGCGACAGCATCGCGATCGCGCTCCGGGCCGAGGCCCCGATCTTCGCCGACCAGAGCCTCCTCGAGCTCTCGAGCGTCGAGATCCAGGAGACGGAGGTCGAGGCCGGGGGCGAGCCCGAGGAGTTCCTCGCCCAGTCCTCCGGCGCCGGCCCGGAGGGCGGCGAGGCCGCCGGGGAGGAGGGCGAGGAGGAGCGGAGGGGCGAGGACCTCCGGGAGTACCTCGACAACCTGAACCCGGAGGACTTCGGACGGTTCTCGCCCTGACGCCCCCTCTCCGCGCGGCGGCCGCTGCGGCGCTGGCGGCCGCGCTCGCCGTCCCGCCGTCGGCCGACGCGGCCCAGGAGGCCGACACGCTCCGGGGCCGGGTCGTCGTCGGGAGCGACTCCTCGGCGGTGGAGGGGAAGGAGGTCGTCCTCCACCGCGTCGGCTCCGACGGGGGGACGGCCGTCGACAGCACGGTCACCGGGCCCGGGGGCGAGTTCGCCTTCGCCCTCCCGGACCGGGTCGACGCCGGCGAGGGCGGCGACGCGCCCGTGTACCTGGCCACGGCCCGCCACGGCGGCGTCCTCTACATGGGGCCGGCCGTCCCGGCCGACGCCCCCGACGCGCCCGGCGGCTACCGGATCGAGGTGTACCCGTCCGAGCGCGTCTCGGCGACCTCCTCCCTGACGCTCCGCTCCCGGACCCTGGTGGTGTCGCGCGAGGGCGACGGCCTTCGCGTGATGGACGTGGTCGTGGCCCGCGGGCGGCCCGGGCGCACCCTGGTGGGGCCGCCCGGCGGCCGCGAGGGGGCGGAGGCGGCGGGCGACTCGGCCGCCGACGCCCTCGCCGGCCGGGCGGCGTGGTGGTCGGTGGCCGTCCCGGCGGGGGCCCGGGACGTGCGGGTCCTGCCCGGGGCGGTGGACGCCTCGGAGGTGACCTTCGTCCCCGGCCAGGCCCGGATCTCGGCGGCGATCCCGCCCGCGGGCCAGAGGGCGGTCCTCGGGTACCGTATCGCGGGGGGAGGGCCCCTCGAGCTGGTCCTCCGCCACCCCGTCGAGCTGGTGGAGGTCGTGGCGGGGCGCGGGACCGGAGAGATCCGGGTGCCGGGGGCCCGGGAGGCCGAGCCGCTGGAGGTCGAGGGCGACCGCCTGGCCCGGTACCGGCTCGAGGAGCGGGAGGAGGGGGACACGGTGCGCGTCGTCCCGGCCGGGCCGGGGACGGGCGGCGGCCGGACCGCCGGGTGGATCGCCGTCGGGGCCGGCGTCCTGCTGACGGCCGCGGCCGTCTGGGCGGGGCGCCGCCGCCGGCCGTCCGGGGCCGGGCGCCGGGACCGGGGG
>CAYZLN010000206.1:0-3603 GCA_964479295.1 uncultured Gemmatimonadota bacterium | reverse complement strand
CGCACCCGGACGGCCCGCCCTTGAACTGAGCCGGGATCTGGGACGGCCCGGAGTAGACCTCGACGGACTGCACGTCCTCCTTGGGGATCTGGTCCAGGCCGAAGACCGTGTCGTCGGGGTCCGTCGGATCCCCCGGCGAGCGCGCCACGAGGTCCACCGGGGCGCCGTCGACGAAGAAAGCGATCCCGCACGGCCGCCCCTGGGCCACCGAGTCCCGGTCCGGGGGCGTCGGCCGCTGCTGCATCCCGTCCCCCGCCGGGGCGCCCCCTCCCCCCTCGCCGCCGCCCCGCCGCCGACGATCCGAGGGGTGTTAATTTTCTACCACCCCCACAACGTGAGGAGCCCCCGCGTCCCGTGCAACCGGATGCCGTGACGTACGAAAGCCCGGACCGTGGGCGGTCCGGGCCCGGTGCCTCTCCTGCGGCGGCGCGGCGGACGCCCCCCCGTCGCGGGTCCCTCAGGGGGTCAGGCGGACCCCTCCGGCGGCAGCACGCTCACGTACTTCCGGCCACCGCTCTTGGTGGCGAAGGTGACGATCCCGTCGGCCTGGGCGAAGAGGGTGTCGTCGCTGCCCCGGCCGACGTTGCGGCCCGGGTGGATGGGGGTCCCGCGCTGCCGGACGATGATGTTCCCGGCCCGGACCCGCTCGCCCCCGAACTTCTTGACGCCCAGGTACTGGGGGTTGCTGTCCCGGTTGTTCTGCGTCGCGCCCTGTCCCTTCTTGTGCGCCATCGTCGACCTCGTCCTTCGGGATGGTGGAGTGTCCGTGGTGTCCGTTCGGGTCCGGCCCGTCGAGGGCGTGCCCGCCCCGGGCGACGATCGCCGGGGACCGGCTCCTCGTGCTCGTGCTACCCCTCTTCCCGCTCGTCGATCGCCTCCTGTACGTCCGACTTGAGGACCCGGCCGTCCTTCCCCGTGCCCTCGATGGCCGTGACGTCGACGCCGTGCTCCTCGGCCAGCTCGCGGGCGGCGTTCGTGATGTCCACGTCGTCGGGGATCACGGCGTCGCCGTCGGCCGGCTCCTCCCCGGGCTCCTCGTCCCCGGCGTCCTCGGCGGCCTCGACGGCCTCCTGCACGTCGGACTTGAGGATCCGCCCGTCCTTTCCGGTGCCCTCGACCGTCGTCAGGTCGATGCCGTGCTCGTCGGCCAGCTCCTCGGCGGCCCCGGTGACGTCGATCTCCTCCTCGGCCTCGGGGGCGGCGGGCGCCTCGACCTCCGGCTCCGCGGCGGTGGGCTCGGGGGCCTCCTCGGCCTCCGGCTCCTCGCTCCGCTCCTCCGGCGCCGGGGCCGTGGCGCCGTCGAGGTCCAACTCGACGACGCGGACCTCGGTGTAGGGCTGCCGGTGGCCGTACTTGCGCCGGTAGTTCTTCCGGCGCTTGCGCTTGAAGACGATGATCTTGTCGCCCTTGCCGTGCTCGGTCACCTCGACGGCCACCGACGCGTTCTCCAGCGTCGGGCGGCCCACCAGGACGTCGCCGTCCCGCTCGGCCAGGAGCACGCGGTCGAAGACCACCCGCTCGCCGGGCTCGGCGTCCAGGCTGGGGAGCTCGATCGTCGCCCCCTCCTCGGCGCGCCACTGCTTTCCCTTGGCTTCGAAGATCGCGTACATGCCCCTGTCTCGTCCTTCGTGGTGGTCAGGTCGTGCGATGCGCCGCCGGCGGCCGCCCGGGTCGGACGGGAGCCCGAAATCTTAGCGTCGGCGGGTCTGTGGGGTCAAGGATCGTGCCGCGACCCCGACCGTCAGGCCACCGCGTACTTGCCGGTCACGTCGGTGGCGGCGGGCGAGGCCAGCAGCTTGTACTCGTCCAGCCGCATGAGCGGATCGTCCCGGATGTCGAGGTCGATGCCGGACTCGTCCCGCAGCGACCTCAGGAAGTCGGGCTCCTCCTCCAGCAGGTAGAGGGCGACCTCCGGGTGGACCCGGACGGTGAGCGTCCGCTGCTCGCCCACCGTGCCGGCGCGCCGGACCGCCCGCTCGATGCGCCGGACGACGGTCTCGGGCGAGAGCACCCGCCCCGTCCCCTCGCAGGCGGGGCACGCCTCGGTCATCGCCTGGAAGAGGCTCGGCCGGACCCGCTGGCGGCTCATCTCCAGGAGCCCCAGCTCGGAGATCCCGAACACCTTCGACCGCGCGCGGTCCCGCCCCAGGTGGCTCTTCATCTCGTGCACCACCCGCTCGCGGTTGTCCAGGTCCTCCATGTCGATGAAGTCGCAGACGATGATGCCGCCGACGTCGCGCAGCCGGAGCTGGCGGCAGATCTCCCGGGCGGCGTCGAGGTTCGTCCGGAGGATGGTCTCCTCGGGGTCCTGCTTGCCCGTGTAGCGGCCCGTGTTCACGTCGATGGCCACCAGGGCCTCGGTGTGGTCGATGACGATGTGCCCGCCCGACGGCAGCTCCGCCCGCCGGCTGAACGCCCCGCGGACCTCCTCCTCGATGCCGTACTCGTCGAAGAGGGGGAGCTCGCCCTGGTAGTGCCTCACCCGATCCAGCAGGTCGGGGCTGACCTGCCCCAGGTAGGACTTGATCTCCTGGACGAGCTCGGCCGAGTCGACCACGACCTCGTCCACCGTCTCGCTGAAGAGGTCGCGGATGATCTCGGAGGTCAGCTTCGCCTCCTGGTAGATCAGGGTCGGCGCGGCCTCGCTCTCGGCCCGGCGCTGGATCGTCTCCCAACGGTCGCGCAGCGAGTCGAGCTCCCGCTCGAAGGTCTCCCGGTCGAGCTCCTCGCCCACGGTCCGGATGATGACGCCGCCGGGGCCGCCCTCGAGCAGCTCCTCCCCGAGGTCGCGGAGCCGGTCGCGCTCCTCCTCGTCGTCGATCTTGCGGCTGACGCCCACCCGCGAGCTGTAGGGCATGTAGACGAGGAAGCGGCCGGGGAAGGAGATCTCCGTGGTCACCTTCGGCCCCTTGGTGCCGATGGGCTCCTTGGTGACCTGGACCACGACCTCGTCCCCCTCGGAGACGACGTCCTGGATGTCGGGGTAGCCGCCCCGGTTCTCCCCGTCGTCCGGGTCGCGGACGTCGGAGGCGTGGAGGAAGCCCGACTTGTCGGTGCCGATGTCGACGAACGCCGCCTGGATCCCGGGCAGGACCGCTTCCACCCGTCCCAGGTAGACGTCGCCCACGATCCGGTCCCGGTCGGGCCGGTCGTGCATCAGCTCGACGAGCTGATCGTCCTCGAGGATGGCCACGCGGGTCTCGTGGCCCTCGGCGTCGATGAGGATCTTCCTGTGCATGGTGCCGTCCCGTCGTGTGGTCCGACGGGCGGCCCCGGAGAGGGGCGTTCGTCCGCCCGGGCCGGCGTGGGGGCCGTCCCGGAGCGGCGGTGGCCTCGCTACTCTGAGAGGTCCTTCAGGATCTCGCGGGCGATGACGACCTTCTGGATCTCGCTGGTGCCTTCGCCGATCTCGGTGATCTTCGCGTCGCGCATCATCCGCTCGACCGAGTACTCCCTGGAGTAGCCGTAACCGCCGTGCAACTGCACGGCGTCCGTCGCCACGTCCATGGCCACTTCCGACGTGAACAGCTTGGCCATGGAGGCTTCTTTCTTGTGCGGCCTCCCCTCCATCCGGAGCCGCGCCGCTTCATAGGTCATGAGTCG
>CAYZLN010000205.1:0-3611 GCA_964479295.1 uncultured Gemmatimonadota bacterium | reverse complement strand
CCACCGGCTCCAGGACGCGTCGGAGGAGGTCGAGGTTGGCCTGCTCGTCGTCCACGGCGACGATGCGGGCGCTCCCCGGGTCGACGAGCCGCTCGGGATGGCGGGGGTCCCCCGGCCCCCCGGGCTTCCGGGGGGCGCTGTCCTCATTGGGGGTGGGGGAGGCGTCGCTCACGGGCTCGCGGGCAGGGGTCACAGGTGTAGTCGAAGGGCGCCGCAATGTATGCCGCGCCGCCGCGACCGGCCAATCCGTCGGGGGGCGCCGCCGCGTCCCGCGACGCTCCCCCGGCCGGGTCAGCGGACGACGAAGCGGTCCACGTGCTCCCGGTCCATGGGCTCGGTGGCCAGGGAGACCGCCACGAGCACGACCACGTTCGCCGCCACCCCCCAGATGCCCGGGCGGACCTCCGCCCACTGGAGCTCGGGCACCAGGTTCCAGACCACGGTGACGGCGAACCCGGCCGCGAGCCCGGCCAGCGCCCCGGCCGGCGTCGCCCGCGGCCACAGGAAGGTGACCACCAGCAGCGGGAAGAGCTGGGCCATGAAGCCGTAGGCGAAGAGGAGCAGGGCCACCAGCGAGACCTCCGAGCCCACGGCGAAGTAGTAGGCCACCGCCCCGAGCACCAGGACGAGGAGGCGGATGGAGCGGTGCTCGACGGCGGGATCGAGCTCCGAGTCCGCCAGCGGCTCCCAGAGGTCGCGAACCAGCACCGACGCGCCGGCGTGGACGATGGCGTCGCCGGTGGACATGGAGGCGGCCAGCGCCCCGGCGCAGAAGAGCCCCACCACCACCGGGTTGATCTCCAGCGAGGTCACGACCGTCGGGAGGATGGCGTCGGCGGGCTCGACGCCGGGGAAGGGGAGGACGCCGCTGAAGCCGATGAAGAGGACCGGCACGAGGAAGATCAGGAACGTCGGGTAGAAGACCACCGTCTTCTTCAGCGTCCGCCCGTCCCGGGCCGTGAAGGCCTTCATGAAGTAATGGGGCCACAGGCTGAACCCGAGCACCGACACGAGCACGGCGCTCGTGTACCCGCCCCAGCTCCACGGCTCGCCGTCCTCGCCGAGCCCCGGCGCCCGGAGCATCTCCGGCACCTCGGCGGCGAGGGCGTCGAACATGGGCCCGACGCCCCCGAAGAGCTTCCCGGGCAGGTAGAGCCCGAGCCCCCAGGCCAGCGCCATCATGAACATCCCCTGGAGGGTGTTCGTCCACCCCACCCCCATGACCCCGCTCCGGAAGACGTAGACGACGACCACGCCGTAGGCCACCGCCGCCCCGGCCCAGACCGGGACCCGGCCCTCCGTCACCACGTTGAAGACGTACCCGGCCCCCTCCATCTGGAGCGTCAGGTAGGGGACCAGGGCCACCACCGAGACCACCGCCAGGACGGCGGAGAGGGCCGGGCTGCGGAAGCGGTGGGCGAAGAACTCGGCCTGGGTCACGTAGCCGAACCGCCGGCCGAGCTCGGCCACCCGGGGGCCGAAGAAGTAGAGCGGCACCATCCCCACGACGCCGTAGGCCAGGATGTAGAAGGCGGCCGCCCCCCGGGAGTACGCCCACCCCGGCCCCCCGAGGAAGGCGAAGGCGCTGAAGATCGTGGCGCCGTAGATGAAGTAGAGGACGAGGAAGCCGAGCGAGCGGTCGCCCGCCACGTAGCCCTCGGTGGTACCCGACGCCTCCTTCCCCGAGGCCAGTCCCACCCCTAGCACGACCCCCAGGTACGCCACGGTTACCCCGGTGACCACCGCCCAGTCGGGGATCGGCGGCACGTCAGCCCTCCGGTCGGGGGTCGGCCGGGTCGGCGCGGGACGCGCCGCCGTCCTCCGGGGCCCCGTCGTCCCGCCGCCCCTCCCAGAAATAGAGGCCCAGCAGCACCACGAACGAGGCCAGGACCCAGAGGATCACGTAGACGAGGGAGAAGGGGAGCCCCAGCAGCTCCGGCCGGATCCCCCCGAAGGCGGCGTAGACGGGCCACACCAGCCCGGCCGTCGCCGCCAGGTAGAAGACGAGCACGGCCCGGTACACCCGCCGCCGGCCGTCGTCGAGACGGGAGGGGAAGAGCCGGAAGCCCCCGTCGGCCGGCTCCTCGCCCTCGGCCGGGGTCGGGGCCCGCCCGCTCATTCCAGCTCGTCGGCCCGGAGCGTCCTCGACCACTGCTCCTCGCCCTCCCGGTCGAGGACCCGGATCGTCATCTCCCGCGCCTCCCGGGGACCGGAGAACTCCAGGAGGGCGAAGTTGCGCTCCGTCACCAGCGTGCCGTCCTGCCGCAGGCGGTTCGGCTCCTCGCCGGCGTCGCGGTACGGGCCGGCGGTGAGGGGGGAGACGGTGAGGTCGTGGAGGGGGTACGCGCCCTCGCGCTCCAGGACGCTCAGCTCGGTGAAGTGCCGGTCGCCGGTGACGAAGAGGACCCCCTCGACGCCCTCCTGGCGGAGGCGGTCGAGGAGCTTCCGCCGCTCGGCGGGATAGTTGGCGTAGTTCTCGTACTGGGCCACCGGGTTGAGCACCTGCCCCCCCACCGCGACGATCTTGAAGGACGCGCGGCTGGAGACCAGGGCGTCCACCAGCCACTCGAGCTGCTCGTCGCCCAGGTAGTCGCGCTCGCCGGTGGTCCGCCGGTTGGGCGCCCGGTGCCAGCGGTCGTCCATCAGGAAGACCTCGACGTCCTGCCACTGGAAGCGGCAGGTGATCCCGCCGGTGTCCCCGACGCCGTAGCAGGGGTTCCCCCAGAAGAGCCGGAACGCCTCGAGCGTCGTCTCCTTGTTCCACCACGAGCGGTCGCTGTTGTTGGGGCCGTAGTCGTGGTCGTCCCAGATGGCGTAGTGATGGGTGGACGCCAGCAGGGGCTGCAGCTCCTCCAGGGCCCGGGTGTGGCTGTAGCGGTGGAGGACGCCGGAGCGGCTGTTCCAGTCCGCCTCCCGCAGGTAGGTGTTGTCGCCGAGCCAGAGCATCACGTCCGGGTCGCGCTCGTGGATCGTCCGGAAGATCCCGTAGCCCCCGCCGTAGGGGTCGCCGGGGCGGTCGTACCGCTCCTCGTTCACGTAGGTGCAGCTCCCGAGGGCCATGGTGAAGTCCGGGGGGTCGCGGCGCCACTGCCACAGCTCCTGGCTCTGGAACCGGAGCGGGTAGGGCCGCTCGACCGGCTCGCCGTCGACGTGGACCCGGTAGCGGTAGCTGTTGCCCGGCTCCAGGCTGTCGGCCACCGCCTGCGCCACGAACGCCTCGTCGCCGCGGGCCTCGACGGTGTCGGTCGAGAAGACCCGCTCGCGGCGGCCCTCCACCCAGTACTCGAAGTGCACGCTGGCGGGGCCCTCGGCCTGGGCCCACAGGAGGACCTCCTTCATCGTCGAGTAGCCGACCATCGGGCCGGAGCGGAGCGGGTCGTCCTGGGCGTCGACGGGGCCGGGGAGGAGGAGCGCGGCCAGGACGAGGAGGACCGCCGTGCGGAGCAGGCCGGTGAGACGTGTCATGGATCGCTCGGGTTGGAGTTCGTGGAGCGCGGCGGCTCGGCCCGGCGCTCGGGAACGGGCCGGGGATCGCGGCCGGCGGGCTGTGCCACCTTCCGGGTCACCCGCCGTCCCCGCGGGCGGGGTCCAGGCTCTGGAGCTTCAGCGCC
>CAYZLN010000204.1:0-3616 GCA_964479295.1 uncultured Gemmatimonadota bacterium | reverse complement strand
AACTGGTCGTACCGGGTCGTCGACCTGCGCTTCTCGATGGACCGCGGCATCGAGGCGGGGCGGCTCCAGCTCCAGCCGTACCTGGGTGTCGACAACGTCTTCGACGAGCGGTACAACGGCTCCGTGACGCCGAACGCCTTCGGCGGCCGGTTCTACGAGCCCGCCCCCGGCGCCACCGTCTACGGCGGGATCTCCCTGGGCGTTCCCATCCGGTGACGCTTCCGGTTTTCCCGCGATCCACCGCAGTCGCATCTTAGGGCCGGCCCGGACGTAGCGGGCCCGGCGCAGGAGGACGTGCACAGCGGCCGGCCACCGCCGGCCGCTCGGGTTCGACCGACGAGACCGGAGAGGGAGACAGTCAGATGCAGCCCAGTCGCGAGACGGACGACCGCATGCTCCATCCCGACCGCTGGCTGGCCGTCCTGCGGGTCGGGGTCGGGGCCTGGTTCCTCAAGGGCATCCTCACCAAGGTGAACTTCACCCTGCTCTGGGGCTTCCTGCCCTTCGTCGAGGCGAACACCCGCTGGACCCGCGTGATGCCCATCATCGTGAACGCCTTCGCCTCGGAGCATCCGGTGGAGTGGTACGCCGACTTCCTCGTCGACACCGTGGTGGCCAACGGCGCCCTCTTCGCCGACCTGACCGCCGTCGGCGAGACCGCCGTCGGCGTGGGGCTGCTGCTGGGGTTCGCCACGCGGCCCTTCGCCCTCGTCGGCCTGGCGATGATGGCCGGGTACGGCCTGGCCAACTACTGGACGGCGATGGGGACGCAGGGCTTCCACTTCCTGCTCGTCCTCTGCATGCTGACGTTCCTCGTCGCCGGCGCCGGCCGCGTCTGGGGCGTCGACGGATGGCTCAGGCGCCGCTACCCCGACTCCTGGTACGCCCGCTTCGGGCTGGGATAGAGGAGACCGCCGGCATGGACAGCCACCCCCTGTCTAACGCAGGAGGGGGGCCGTTTCCGGCGGCGGACCCCTCGGGGCGACGAGTGGAAGTGCGATCCGGAGCTCCGTCACCGTGGGGACGTTCACGGTGAGACGTCGCGGGATCGGCCCCGCGGCGCAGGATCGACGCCGGAAGGAAGGGGGCGGGCCCTCCCGGCGGGACCCTTCACGCGACGGGCGGAGTGACCCCGCAGGAGCCTCCGGCTCCGAGGAGGCACGAGCCCCAAAGCGTGGGCGTCCCGCCGGGAGGGTCCGTTCCCGCCCCTGTCATCCGACGCGGTCTCTCCGGGGATAAGCCCGACGACGGCTCGTCATCGGGAACTCCCCCCTGGAAGCACTTCCCGGCCAACCGTGTACGGTCGGCCGCCCCGCCGTCGGCCGCTACTCGCCCCCCTCCTCCGCCGGCGGGCCCGGCGTGACCGCCACACCCCAGGGCAGCTCGCCCACCGACACCGTCGCGACCTCCTCGAGCGACTCGGTGTCGACGACCGAGACGTTGTTGGAGCTCCCGTTGGCCGTGTAGACGAATCGGCCGTCGGGGGTGACGTCGACGCCCCAGGGGCGCTCGCCCACCGGGACCATCTCCACGAACTCCAGCGCCTCGGTGTCGAAGACCGCCAGCCGGTTGCCCTGCCCGTCGGCCACGTAGGCCCGCGAGCCGTCGGGCGAGACGGCGACGCCGACCGGCTTGGCCGAGCCGCGGCCCTCGCCGACGTCGACGGTCTCGACGACCTCGTGGTTCTCGACGTCGACCACCGTCAGGTTGCCGCCGACCTCGCCCGTCACGTAGGCGCGGGAGCCGTCGGGCGAGAAGGCCGCGCCCCGGGGGCGGTTGCCGACCCGGAAGCTCTCCAGGACCTCCTGCTCCTCGGTGTCGATGACCGTGATGGTGTGGCTGCTCTCGGAGGTTATGTAGACCCACCGTCCGTCGGGGCTGACGGCCACGCCCTCGGGCTCGATCCCGACCTCCCACGTCTGGTTGACCTCGCCGCTGGCGATGTCGATGGAGGACGCCTCGCCTGCGTCCTCGTTGGAGACGTAGATGGTCGTGCCGTCGGGGCTGACCGCGAACTGCTCGGGGTCGGAGCCGGACTCGAGCTTCTCCACCAGTTCGTTCGAGGCCACGTCCACCACGGCGATGGCGTCCTCGTTGCCGAGCGCCGTGTAGATCCGCCGGCCGTCCGGGCCGGCCTGGATCCCGCGGGGCCGGTCGCCGACGTCGATGGTGGCCACCACCTCGTTGGTGGCCGTGGCGATCACGCTCACGTCGTCGGTCGCCTCGTTGCTCACGTAGGCCAGCGGCCCCTCGGGGACCGGCTCGCCGCATCCGAAGACGGCCAGCGTCCCCGCCAGGAGAAGCGTGGGCAGCGTCCGTCCGCCGAAGATCTCAGACATCGTCTTCACCTCGTGGCGTGGGTTCGGGGCCCCGTGGGTCGCCGGGCAGCGCTAGGAGGCGCGGGCCGGCGTCCCGCGCAGGCGGCAGCGGGACTCCTCCTCGCTCCGGCCCATCGGCCCCAGCCTCTCCGCCAGCTCCGGGGAGATGTACTGGTCGTCCGACGTCACCGGGACCCGGCCAATCCTCTGGTACGGGTCCTCGACGGTGTCGCCCACCGAGGGGTGCAGCACGTCCATCGGCTGTCCCATCTGGTGGTTCCACGGCCGGAAGGAGAGCGGCGGGCCCTTGTAGCCGTCGAAGGCCGTCTCTTCCTCGAGCCGGGCCGGCAGGTCCGCACCCGGCGTGGCGGGCTCGCCCACCAGCAGGTCGCCCAGGAGCTTCACCGCCGTCCAGTTCGCCCAGGCCTGGGGGCCCATGGGACGACCGAAGCGGTCGCTGAAGCGGTCGTTGAGCTGGGTGGCGCCGAAGCGGAAGTTCCCCGAGTGCCACAGGCTCGGCCAGAACGCCTCCGGCGCCCAGCCCTCCTCGAAGCGGCGCTCGTCCCCGAAGGGAAGCACGAGGTCGAACCCGGCCCGGGACGCCTCGTGCTCCTCCGCGATCCGCGCCAGCGCCTCGCCCTGCGCGATCGCCACCACCGCCCACGGGTCCCGACCTCGCGCCTCCTCGAGGGCGGCGGCCGCGTCGCCTCCGTCGGGGGCCACGGCCGTCCGGCCCATGGGCTCGCCTCCGGCCCGCTCGAGGATTCCGGCCGCACGCTCCACGAACTCGCGGCCCTGCTCGTCGTCCTGGTGCACGAAGAACCAGCGCCAGAGCTCCTGGCGGCTGCCTGTGTACTCGACGATCCCCTGGCGCGACCGCCGCACCAGCCAGTGGACGGCGGCGTCCAGGTACATGGTCTCGCTGGCCTGGACGTGGAAGGTGGTCCGGGAGCATTCCCGCGCCCGGAACCGGTCGGCGGGGGAGCCCACGTTGAGGAAGGGCACGTCGAGATCCCGCGCGGTCTCGACGAGAGCGGCGCACACGTCGTCGCCGAAGCCCCCCACCACCGCCGACGCCCCGCGGTCCACGAGGCGCTCGGCCGCCGAGGCGGCCTCCTCGGGCCCGGCGGCCGTCTCCTCGAGCAGGGAGAAGTCCCGGTCCAGGAGGCTCGCCGCCCGGGCCGCGTCCTCGGCGCCGAGGCGGGCGCCCTGCACCGCCGCGCGGCCCATGGCCGCCAGCGGACCGCCGTCGGGCGCGACGTGGCCCACCCGGAGGGGGGCGTCCTGGGGGAGGAGCC
>CAYZLN010000203.1:2488-3629 GCA_964479295.1 uncultured Gemmatimonadota bacterium | reverse complement strand
GGGCCCAGCGGATCGTGGGCGGGCTCGAACCCCGGGACCTGCTCGCGGGGGATGGACTCGCCGGTGAGCTTCTCGATCTCCCTCACCAGCAGCCACTCGTGGGGCGACATGAGCGTGACGGCGTCGCCCGTCTCGTCCGCCCGAGCCGTCCGTCCCACCCGGTGGACGTAGTCCCGGGGGTCCTCCGGCACGTCGAAGTTGACGACATGCCGGATCCCCCGGATGTCCAGCCCCCGGGCGGCGACGTTCGTCGCCACGAGCACCCTCGTGTCGCCGTCCCGGAACGCCTCGAGGCTCCGGGTCCGCTGGGCCTGGGTCTTGCCGCCGTGGAGGTCGTCCGCCGAGAAGCCGTTCCGGTCGAGCACGTTCCCGAGGTAATCGGTCGTGTTCCGGGTCCGCGTGAAGACCAGAACCTGCCCCGAGGGCCACTCCTCGAGGAGATGCATGAGGAGCTCGTGCTTCTCGGCCCGCTCCACGGGATGGACCACCTCGCGGATCCCCTCGGCGGCGGTCTCCAGGCCCACCTGGACCCGGACCGGGTCGCGCATCATCTCGCGGGCCAGGGAGAGCACCGGATCCGGCATGGTCGCCGAGAAGAGCATCGTCTGGCGCTCCTCGGGCGTCTGCTCGACGATCTTGCGCATGTCCGGCAGGAAGCCCATGTCGAGCATGCGGTCGGCCTCGTCCAGCACCAGGACCTCGATCCGCGAGAGGTCCGCCACGCCCTTCCGGCAGAGGTCCAGCAGCCGGCCGGGCGTCGCCACCAGGACGTCCGTCCCCCACTCGAGGCCCTCGATCTGGGGCTCGTAGGCCACCCCGCCGTGCACGACCAGCGATTCCACGGACGACGTGGCCCCGTACCGGCGCACTGCACCCTCGACCTGCTGGGCCAGCTCGCGGGTGGGCGTGACCACGAGCCCCCTCAGCACCCCGTGGTCGCTCCCCGCCAGGCGCTGGACCATCGGGAGGGTGAAGGCGGCGGTCTTGCCCGTTCCCGTCTGCGCCGACCCCGCGACGTCGCGGCCGGCCAGCCCCGGAGGGATGGCCTTGCGCTGGATCTCGGTGGGGCTCTCGTACCCGGCGCGGCGCACCGCCTCGAGGACCCGGCGGGAGAGGCCGAGCTCCTCGAACCGCTCGGGGG
>CAYZLN010000203.1:0-2388 GCA_964479295.1 uncultured Gemmatimonadota bacterium | reverse complement strand
CGGGGACCGGGCCGGAGTACCCGCTTCTGCGCGGGCGGGTCCGGCGCCCGGCGCCGGAGGGGACGCCCGGCCGGGGAGCCGGGACGAGAATCGGAAGGGCTACGGCCGGACGATCGGCCTACCGGTCGTCGTCGCTCATCCCGCCGACCAGATGCCGCTCCGCGTCGTCCGCGGGCGGCTCCTCCAGATCGAAGCGGACCCAGAGCGAGACCCACACGCCCACGGGCTCGCCCTGGTTGAGCGCGGGTCGGAACTTCATGAGGGGCGCGGCGGCGCGGGCGAGCTCGTCGAACCGGGGGGACCCGCTCGACTGCCTCACCTGGACCTTCGTCGCCCGGCCCTGCTCGCCGACGTACAGCCACAGGTGGACGGCGCCCTCGACCGAGGCCGCCCGGAGGGCCACCGGATAGAAGACCCGGAGGTAGTCCTGCACCTCGCCCGGGTTCAGCAACCGGGGCCGGACGTCGTGGGGGATGAAGGTCGGGCCGCTGTCCGACGCCACGGGCTGCCCGGAGCCGGAGACCTCCGGCTCCCCGGGCGGCGTCACCGGCTCCGGGGCCGGCGGGACCTCCACCTCCGGCGGCGCCGGCTCCTCGTCCGCCGGCGGCGGCAGGAGCGCGATCCGGTCGGCCGGCTCGAGGTGAGAGGGGAGGTCCAACTGGAGGGGCGGGAGCGTCGCCAGGACGACGTGCAGGGCGACCGAGGCGACCAGGCCGACCGCGAACGCGCGACGGAGCCCTCGGCTCCGCGGGTCGCGGGTCGACTCTGGCGAGCGGGTCGGCGATCGATTCACGGGGGCACCTGTAATGGCCGGCGTCGCCCGGACACGCGCGTCCGGCAGCGTCTCGGCCCCTCACCGCCCCCATCCCGGGGTCGAGCTCGTGCCTCGAACCTGCCCGTATCGTAACAGCCTGGGGCGTCCGGGTCCACCGAGTCGCCCGCGGGATGAAACACGGGACGGGAGGGGGTGTAGGGACGGGCGAGGGAGCGAGACCGACGCCGGGCGACCGTCGTCGGCTCGCCGTCCCCGGCAGCCGCGAGACGGGATCCGGGATCGGTCGGAACACTGTCTCGGGCGGCCGGTATCAAGAACGCGAAAGAGGGAAAGTCCCGCCGGCCGAAGCGACGCCGGACCGGGACGGCGGTTCCGGGCTGTGACCCTCGTCAGTGCCCCCTAACCACCGCCCCACTGGCGACGGCCAGTTCCGGGCCGCCTCTCTCATTCCCTCGGAAGCATGGCGGTTCCGGGCTGCGTCCCTCGGTCCAGCACCCCTGAAACCTCCTCCCTGGGCCGACGGCCAGTTCCGGGCCGCCTTTTTTTGCGCCCGTTCGCGTCGTCCCCGGCCCGGGCGCCGCCGTTCCGCTCTTCCCCCGACCCCTCGCCGGAGGCGTCCCCTCACCCGCCGGGCCCCTCGGGCACGCCCCCGGTCTCTCGGAGCTCGTCCTCGCAGAGCTCGAAGAAGTTGCACCACCGGCACCGGCGCCGGTCGTCGGTGAGCGGAAAGGCCTCCCTGGGTCGGGCCTCGTTCCGCTCCGGGTCCTCGAGGAGGCGGCGCATCCCCTCGAGGCTCTCGCGGACCCGGTCGCGGGCCTCGTCGAGCTCCGCGCGCCCGAGCTCCAGCTCCCGGGAGACGCCCTCGGCGAGGTACTCGAGCCGGGCCAGGCACCCGGCGTCGCCCGCGGTGGCCTCCAGCCACAGCCCGTGGAGGGCGAGCTGCCAGAGGTCCTCCCGCCGCTCCCGGCCGCTCTTCCAGTCCACCACCACCGCCCGGCCGTCGCCGCGCCGCAGCACGAGGTCGGGCTCGCCGTACACCGGGACCCCGTCGACCTCGATCCTCGGCTCGGGGATCACCTCCGGGTCGGAGAGGTACTCGGCCTCCAGCTCCCCGTCCCGGAGGGCCGGCCACGCGCCGTGGTCCCGCAGCCGCCGGTGGCTGGCCTCCAGCCGACTGCGGGTCCGCTCGATCCGCTCGTCGCTCGGCCCGTCGCCGTACCACGACGAGCGGAGGAAGTCGTGCTGCCCCGGCCGCTCCTCGAAGGAACGCCGGTCGCGGGAGGAGAGCACGACCTCGTTGAGCTCCCGGCGGGTGCGCTGGAGGATCTCCTCGAGGGACGGGGGCTCGAGCCCCTGGGCGGCGCGGAAGCCCACCTCGAACGCGCGCCGGTGGACCGAGCGGCCCAGCTCGGCCGAGAGAGCGGTGAGCTTCTTGAGGAGGTAGGCCCGCCGGGCCTCCGGCGCGGCGTCGTCCTCCCAGCCCCGCCACGACCCGTAGTACTGGTAGTAGTAGCGGCGGGCGCACGCGGACAGCGTCCCGGCGCGGGACCGGGACCAGCTCAGATCCGGGAAGGGGCCGAAGTCCGGCTCGCTCATCTCACCCGACAGTATGC
>CAYZLN010000202.1:0-3637 GCA_964479295.1 uncultured Gemmatimonadota bacterium | reverse complement strand
GGCTCCACCCGGAGGCCCACCCCCGCGGCCGTCTCGTCCCGGCCCCGGAGCTCCCCCAGGGCGGTGGGGCCCACGTGGGCGCGGGCCTCCAGCCGCAGGACCACGCCCTCGATCCGGAGCGCCAGCCCCCCGACGGCCGAGCCGGCGACCTCCTCCGTCAGGGTCCCGGCCCGGGCGTCGGCGGCGAGGAAGGGCCAGGCCCGGACCCCGTTCCCCGTGTAGACCGGCCCGGGGCCGGGATCCCCGCCGGCCGCGCCCCGTCCGGAGGGCCCGGTCGACCCGTCCGGACCGGCGCCGTCGCGGGGGTCCGGGTCCCACTCCACGCCCGCCCGGAGGGCGGCCCGCTCCACGCCCTCGTTGACGTGGAAGTTCCACTCCCCGCCGCCGTAGATCCGCACCCCGTTCCCCGCCGCCCGCGCCACGAGCAGCTCGAAGCCGTCGCGGGTCATCTGGCGGGCCGGCGGGTCGAACCGCTCGACGAAGTCGTCGCCGAGGTGGCCGCTGACGTGGAGCAGCGTGAGGCGCGCCCGCCAGCCGTCCCAGCGGGCCGACAGCGGAGCCCCCACCCGGAAGTCGGCGCCGATCAGGTCCCGCTGTAGCGTCTCCATGAAGAAGCGCGTGAAGACGCCCACCTCGAACCCGAGAGTCAGCTCGGGGCGTCCTTCGCCCGCGGGTTGCAGGCGCACCACGGGGAGCCGGTGGCCCAGCGCCACGTCCGCCTCCAGGTTCACCCCCCGGAAGTCCCCTGTCGCCCCCTCGCGGTCGGCCGCCAGGAACCCCCCTCGCAGCGTCACTTCCCGCGGGGCGGCCAGGAGCGGAGCGAAGGAGGTCCGCGCCGGGAACCAGCCGTCCGCCCCGGGCTCCGGCGGGCTCCCGGCGTCGTCCGACGCACCCGGGGCCGGCTGGAGTCCGGCGAGGGGCCCCGCCGCCAGCGCCGCGAGCGCCAGCGCCGCGAGCGCCGGCCCGCGGATCGGGCCCCCGGACCGCCCCGCGCCCCCCGGGTCGACGTCCGCCGTCGGCCCCACCTCGAAGGACACCGTCCCTCCTCGTTCGGGTTCCCCGCCGCCGGGCCGCTCCCGCCCCGCCCCGTCCGTCGCCCGGCACGCCGGGCCGCCGACCGCCGACACGGCGCGCTCCAGGCGTCCAAGCTGGAGGGCCGGGCCCGCTGTCACAACGAGCCGGCCCCCGATCCGGGACCCGGACCCCGCCCGGCCTGTATTCTGAGGTCGCGGCCGCCTCCGGACCCCGGGCCGACGTCCGGGCTCCGGAGGAGGAGACCGACGTGAAACCGTGCGGCGCCGCCCCCCGGGAGGAGCGGGGAGGCCCGGCGTCCGGCGATCCGGGAGGGAGCCGTGACCTACGAACATCTCGACGTCCGCCTCGTGGAGGCCCTCCAGGAGGACGCCCGGCGCTCCCTCCGGGAGCTCGCCGAGGTCCTCGACGTCTCCGCCGGGACGGTCCGCAACCACCTCCGCGACCTCGAGGAGCGGGGCGTCATCCGGGGCTACAAGCCCGTGGTGGACTACGCCGAGCTGGGGTACTCCCTCGTCACGGTCACCCGCATCAAGGCCCGGGGGAGCGCCATCCCCCGGATCGTCGAGGACCTGGCGGCGGACAGCCGGCTGACGCACGTGTACGAGATCACCGGCGACTTCGACGTCCTGGCCATCGGCCGGTTCCGGAGCGACACGGAGATGAACCAGGAGATCAAGCGGCTCCTGTCGGTGGACGGCGTCGAGGGCACGAACACCTCGGTGGTGCTCGAGGTGCACAAGGAGGCGGGGGACATGGCCCTCACCGAGCACCTGGACGTCGACGACGACGGGTGACGCCTCCCGACCGGGACGACCCCTCCGACCGGCGCCCCGTGGAGGCCGACGCGGCCCGGGCGGCGGCCCGCGAGCAGGTCCAGGGATCCGGGCCCCGGGCGGAGGCGCTGGCCGAGCTGTCGGAAGAGCTCGTCACCTGCCGGCGATGCCCCCGGCTCGTGGCCTGGCGGGAGGAGGTGGCCCGCGAGCGGCGCGCCGCCTTCGACGACCGGCGGTACTGGGGCCGGCCGGTCCCCGGCTTCGGCGATCCCGACGCCTGGCTCCTCGTGGTGGGGCTCGCCCCGGCCGCCCACGGGGCCAACCGGACCGGCCGGATGTTCACGGGCGACCGGTCGGGCGACTGGCTCTACCGCGCCCTGCACCGGGCCGGGCTCGCCGACCGCCCGCGGGCCGAGGACCGGGGCGACGGCCTCCGCCTGCGCGGGGCGTGGATCACCGCCCCCGTGCGATGCGCCCCGCCGGAGAACCGCCCGACCCCCGAGGAGCGCGGGAACTGCCGGCCCTGGCTCGAGCGGGAGATCGACCTGCTGGGCCGGACCCGGGTGATCGTCGCGCTGGGCGGGTACGCCTACCGGCACGTGATGCGGATCTTCCGGGACCGGGGATGGGACGTTCCGTCGCCGATGCCCGACTTCGGCCACGGCCTCGAGCTCACGCTCCGTCCGGCGGCCGACGGCGACCCGACCGGCGGGGCTTCCCCCCACGGCCCGCCCCGGTCCGCCCTCGACCTGCTCTGCTCCTACCATCCGAGCCAGCAGAACACCTTCACCGGCACGCTCACGGAGGAGATGTTCGACGCGGTCTGGGCCCGGGCCGTGGAGCTGGGCCCGGACGGGGCGGACGGCGGCGCCTGAGCGCCGGCGACCGCGGCCGCCCCGGGGGATCGCGAGAGGGCGGCGCCTCGCTTGACCCAGGGGACGCTGCCCCGCCACCGTTCGGACGCGCGACGACGATCATCCCCGGCCGACAGGAGGCGCGATGGACGTAGAGATCGAATACTGCGGCGCTTGAGACTACGGGCCCCGAGCCGCCAGGCTGGCGGCGCGGCTCAAGGAGGAGTTCGACGACGTCGACGTCGAGCTGGTGGAGTCCGGCGGCGGCGTGTTCGAGGTGACCGTGGACGGGCGGCGGGTCCACTCCAAGAAGGAGACCGGCGAGCACGCCGACCCCGACGAGGTGGTCCGGGCGATCCGGGACGGCGGCTGAGCGCCCGTCCCGCCCTCTCAGCCGCCGCGGCTCCTCCCCCGGCGCCGGATCCGCGTCCCCGCCACGAGCGCCGTCGTCCCGACCAGCACGCCCCCCAGCACCCACGCCCCCGTCCCCAGGGCCTCCGGCGCGACCCGCCCGGTCGCCGTCAGCACCAGGTGCGCCATGTAGCCCCCGAAGCAGGCCAGGAACAGGCCGCCCTCCCAGCGGTCGATCCGGTGGCCGGTGAGGAAGACCGGCAGGCAGGCCACCGCGACGGCGGCCATCACGGGGAGGTCGAAGGTCACCACCGACGACGCGACCTCGATCCCCTCAGGGGACGCCACCGCCGCCGCCCCCAGGACGGCGAGCAGGTTGAAGAGGTTGCTCCCCACGACGTTGCCCACCGCGATGTCGCGCTCGCCTCTCGCGGCGGCCGCCACGGACGTCGCCGCCTCGGGCATCGACGTCCCGGCCGCCACCACCGTCAGCCCCACCACGGCGTCGGAGACGCCCAGGGACCGCGCGACGGCGGAGGCCCCGTCGACCAGCCACCTCGACCCCGCCACGAGCATCCCCAGCCCCAGCACCACCAGGCCCGCCGCGACCGCCGCCTCCCGCGG
>CAYZLN010000201.1:0-3655 GCA_964479295.1 uncultured Gemmatimonadota bacterium | reverse complement strand
CGAGCATCCCCAGCCCCAGCACCACCAGGCCCGCCGCGACCGCCGCCTCCCGCGGCCCGCCGCCGGTGCCGTCCCCGGGGGCGACCTCCCGCTCGTACTCCTCCCGGACCTGTCGGCCCTCCCGGCGGCCCGCCACGACCGACCACGCCGTGTAGACGATCGCGCCCGCCGCCAGCAGCCCCCCCTCGAGCCGGCCCACCCGGCCGTCCCGGGCCAGGAGGAGCACGAGGAGGGAGACCCCGACCATCAGCGGAACCTCCCGGCGGACGAGCTGCTGGTCCACGACGAGGGGGACCACGAGGGCGGAGAGGCCCAGGACGAAGAGGACGTTGAAGATGTTGCTGCCCACGACGTTGCCCACGGCGATCCCGCTCTCGCCCGCCGCGCCGGCCATGAGGCTGACCGCCAGCTCCGGGGAGCTGGTGCCGAACGCGACCACCGTGAGGCCGACCACCAGGGGGGAGAGGCCGGCCAGGAGGGCCACGCGCGTGCCCCCTCTCACCAGGACGTCGCCGCCGGCGGCCAGGAGGCCGGCGCCGGCCAGGAGGAGCAGCCAGCTCGGTGGATCCACGGAGTCCGCCCGGTCCGGTCAGCGGTGCGGCCGCACGTCGCCGGGGGGCGTCGGGGCCGCGCCCCCCGGGGAGGCCCGCCTCCCTACTCCTGCCGCCCGACCTCGAGCATGCGGCGCACGGCCCGCAGGGCGCGCTCGCGGATCTCCTCCGGGACGACCACCTCGTGCTGGAGCTCGCGGAGCGACGCGAGCGTCTTCTCCAGGGTGATCTTCTTCATGTGCGGGCAGAGCGTGCAGGGCTTCACGAAGTCCATCTCCGGGTGGGCCTCCTGCACGTTGTCCGACATCGAGCATTCGGTGACCATGATCACCCGGTCGGACCGGGCCTCGTCCAGGTACCCGATCATGCCGCTGGTCGACCCCACGAAGTCCGACTCCTCGCACACCTCGGGCGAGCACTCCGGATGGGCGATCACCTCGATGCCCGGGTACTGCTCGCGGTAGGCCTGGATCTGGTCGGCGGTGAACTGCTCGTGGACGATACAGCGGCCGTGCCACGTGACCACCTTCACGTCGGTCTGCTCGGCCACGTTCTCGGCCAGGTACTGGTCGGGCAGGAAGAGCACGCGGTCGGAGCCCGCCGCCTCGGCCGCCGCCTCCACCACGGCCTTCGCGTTGGCCGAGGAGCAGCAGATGTCGGACTCCGCCTTGATGGCCGCCGGCGTGTTCATGTAGGTGACCACCGGCGCCTCGGGGTACCGCTGCTTGAGGAGCCGGACGTCCTCGACCGTGATGCTCTCCGAGAGCGAGCAGCCGGCGTCGAGGTCGGGGATGAGGACCGGCGTGTCCGGGTTGAGGAGCTTGGCCGTCTCCGCCATGAAGTGGACGCCGCAGAAGACGATGTAGTCCGCGTCGGCGTCCCGGGCCTGCCGCGCGAGACCCAGCGAGTCGCCCCGGAAGTCGGCCACCCCGTGGTAGATCTCGGGCACCTGGTAGTTGTGCCCGAGGATCACGGCGTTCCGCTCCTCCTTCAGCCGGTTGATCTCGGCGACGAGCGGCGCCTTGGCCTCCCACTCGAAGCGGGGGACGCTGTCGGCCACCTTCGGATAGATGTGCTCGGTGGCCTCGGCGACCTCGTCGGTGTACTCGAGGCTCTCGACGGCGGGCATGGGCATCGTATCCGTTCGGGTTCGGGGTGTCGTCCGGGCCGTCGTGCGCCGGTTGAAACACCATTGTAACGGAATGTTCCCCGGGGGAGGGGGGAGGAACCGGCCCGCCCCGGGCCCGGAGGATTCCGGGCCCGGGCGGCCGGCCGCCGTGGCTACGGCGTGGGGATCAGTTGTTGGGCCAGGAGCCGTACATGCTGCAGTGCCCGCCGCTGTCGGTACCGGTGAGCTCCTGCTGGACGCCGGAGTACGCCGCGTTCATCACGGCTCGGGGCGCGAAGTGCACCTTGCCGTTGGGGGTCTGGAACCCCTTGCCGAAGTGGGCCTGGGCCAGGCCGTGGCCGCCCTCGTGCAGCGCGACCGTCTCCAGGTCGATGTCCGCGTCGATGGCCCAGGCGAACTGGCTGTTGTAGACGATGATGGCGGACGCGTAGTCGGGATGGCCGTCGCCGTCGACGTCGGTGGGCTCGCCCGTCTCCGGATCGGTGAACACCGACGGGATGGTCACGCCCAGGACGCCGGGTCCGAGCGGCAGGAACCCGCCGTGGAGGATGTCGCTGTCGAAGACGAGCCAGTCGAGCACCGACCCCTTCGGGACGTCGAGCCCGTCGGAGCAGCTCTGCTCGCCCCAGGTCGCCATCCCCCGGTCGATGGCCCCCTCGGCCTCCTCGGCGGTGAGGGTCGGGGGCGAGGGAGGTCCGAACAGGGCGCCGACTGCGTAGCCGACGTCGTCGCGCCCGTTCCGGCGCTCGTCGCCGGGCACCCACTGGGGATCGAGCTGCTTGTTGCCGCGGTCCTCGAAGATGACCTCGGCGCCGGCCGTCTCGCCGTCGACGTGCCCCGTCCAGTAGTAGCCGATCGGCTCGGTGGTGACGTCCCCACCGACGTCGGCCCCGGCCTCGGCCCGGCGCGCCTCGACCTCCGAGTGGACCTCGCGGACGACCTCGGTCAGCCTCTCCTCGATCTCGGCCTTCAGCTCGGGATCGGTGGCGAAGGGCGTCTTGCCGTTGTTGGCGTTCCCCTTCTTGGCCGAGACCTCCGGCGCGTCCACCGACGAAGCGTCGGGGGAGACCACGTTCTGCCCGTCCTCCGTACAGGCAGTCAGGGCGAGGGCCCCCACCAGCGCGACCGCCATCCCATACCGTTTCATCGCTGCGACTCCTCGTTGTGATGTGAGAGTCCGACCGGGCTCGCCAGCGCGGCGGCCCGATCTACATACCTGGGCGTCAATATGTCCACGCCTCAACGTGTTGTAAAAGCCTCACCCCCGGCCCGGCGGCGTGCCCCCGGAGGCGTCCGGATCCGTCCGGACACCGCCCGGAGGCGCCCCCGCTCCGTTCCGACGCCGTCTTGATGCACGAGGTCGCCCGCGTAAGTTGCCGCCCCATGGCCCAGACGACGCTGCCGACCGACCGGGACGAGGCCCGCGAGCGGATCGAGGAGCTCCGGGAGGAGATCCGGCGACACGACCGCCTCTACTACGTCGAGAACGACCCGGAGATCTCCGACGCCGAGTACGACCGTCTGTTCGACGAGCTGGTGGAGCTCGAGGAGGCCTTCCCCGGGCTCCGCTCGGACGACTCCCCGACGCAGCGCGTTGGCGCCGAGCCCCTCGACCAGCTCCCCACGGTCGAGCACACCGCCCCCATGCTGAGCCTCGACTCGGGCCGGGAGCCCGAGGACCTGCGCGAGTTCCACGACCGGGTGCTCCGGGGCCTGGGCCTGGACGACGGCGCCGGGGCCGACGAGGACGAGGGGGACGACGCCGGGGAAGAGGCCGACGGAGGCGGGGGGAGCGGCGGGGAGGGAGGCTCCCGATCGGCCGGCGCCGAACTCGCCCCGGCCGACGTCGCCTACACGGTCGAGCCCAAGCTCGACGGCGCCGGGGTCGAGCTCGTGTACGAGGACGGACGTCTCGACCGAGCGGTCACCCGCGGCGACGGCCGCCGCGGCGAGGGCGTGACCGAGAACGTCCGCA
>CAYZLN010000200.1:0-3676 GCA_964479295.1 uncultured Gemmatimonadota bacterium | reverse complement strand
CCGCGTCGAGGCGGCCGGCCAGGAGGTGGGAGCCGTAGAGGAGGAAGCCGTCCGTCAGCAGCAGCTCGACGTCGACGAGACGGTCGGCCTCCGGGGGGCGTCGGCCCGCGTCGCCGCCGGAGCCCTCGAGCGCCCGGCGGATCTCCTCGACGTGGTAGTCCTCCGCCGCCAGCCCGTCGCGGCCGGCGTCCGCGAGAGCCTCCAGCAGGCGACGTCCCTCCGGCCGGAGCCCGTCCCGGCCCACCCACGCCGGCCGATGCGCTCTCCGCTCGTAGAAGGACGAGACGTCGACGGCGGCGATCAGCGGAGCCCCGTCGGCGGGCCCGTCCCCGGGCGCCCCCGGCGTCGCGGCCGTCGCCTCGAGGCGGACCCGGATCCGCTCGGCCAGCGTGTCGGGCTCCTGCCCGACGGGCTCCCGTCCGGCGTCCGGTCCGGTCCGACCGCCGACGGCGTCCGGCCCGGCCGCCTGCCCGAGGATCGGCGACGGGAAGACCGTCAGCGCCAGCGCCGCCGCGAGGGGGGTGAGAAGCATCCGGCGAAGGGCTCGTGGCATGGAGGGTTCCCTCGTGCTCGGGGTGGATCTCGGCCGGCTCCGCGTGCCGGGCCCGGGCACGGGTCCGGCCTCGCGGCCTCGCAGTCGCGGGCCCGGAGGCCAAGCCGCGGCAGGGAGCCACGCCCCGGGGCCGGCGCCCGGCCGGCCGCACCCCGCGTCGGCGTCCTTTCTGCGCCGCGCGGCTGCGTCCCATCGGTACACGCCTGTGCTCGGATACTTCCCCGGCTCCGACCTCACAGATCCTCCGCCGCCGTCCCGCCGTCCGGCCCCTCGATCAGCAGATGGCCGAACCGGAGCAGCAGGCGGGAGACGGCGGGCAGGTCGGCGAGCTCGTCCCGCACCTCGACGGCGAGGCCGGGCCGGTCGGTGATGATCCCGTCGGCTCCGTCCTGGATCGCCTCCGCGATGACGTCGGCCCGGTTGAGCGTCCAGACGTGGACGCCGACCCCGGCCTCCCGCGCGGCGTCCAGGACGGCCGGGGACGCGGCGGAGCGGGAGAGGGACAGGAAGTCCACGTCCAGCCGCGCCGGGGAGCCGACGGCGGCCGCGGCCGCCCACCCCACCGGGACCTCCGGCGCCGCCTCGCGGAACTGCCGCACGCCGCGCAGCTCCAGCGACATGACCATCACGCGGTCGTCGGCCTCGCGGCCGCGCAGCACCCGGGCCACCTCCCGGGCCAGCTCGGGGTCCCACCCGTAGTACTTGAGCTCGACCACCACCCCGATCCGGCCCTCGGCCCGGTCGAGGAACTCGCCCAGCGTCACCACCCGCCGCTCCTCCGCCGGGATCCGTCGGTCCCTCCCCTGGAGCAGGTCCCGGATCTCCCGGTAGGTGACCTCCGAGACCCGCCGCCGGTCGCCGGCCACCCTGAGCAGGTCGGCGTCGTGGACCAGCACCGGGACGCCGTCCCGCGTGAGCTGCACGTCGACCTCCGACCAGTCGGCGCCCGCGTCGACGGCGGCCTCCAGGGCGGCCAGCGTGTTCTCCGGCGCCGGCGGCGGGCCGGCGCGGTGGGCGGTGACCGCCACCGGCCTGGGCTCGGGGACCCGCTCGAGCAGCACCGCGCCGGTGGCCGTCGACACCGCCAGGGCCACGGCCAGCGTCGGGGCCAGCCGCCGCGGTCGCAGCCAACGCTGCGCCACGGCGCGCAGCCGGGCCGGGATCGCCGCCTCGGACGACGGCACGTCGACGGCCGCGTGCAGGGCCGTGTCCTCGTGGTAGAGCTTCGTCAGCACCGTCGATATCCAGGCGATCCCCAGGAACGCGACGGCCGCGTCGAGCACGAGGGAGACGACCGCCCAGCCCCCCGTCGCCGCCAGGAGCACCCCCAGCGAGTCGGAGACCGAGGCCGTCCATCCCACCACCGCCGTCCCGGCGGCCACGGCGGCCGCGTTCACCAGCGCGCGCACCGCGAGCCACGCCGCCACGGCGAGACCCACCACCCGCACGACCCGCCCCCCCTCGCCCCGAGTGCCGCGCCACGAGCGCCGCACCGCTGCGGCCAGGCCCCGGTGGCCGTCCAGGTACGCCGGCAGGGCCAGGACGCTGCGCCCGGCGAGCCATGCGACGCCGGCGGCCCACGCCGCGGTCCAGGCCCCCGCCGTCCCCAGCGCCCACCACCAGGCCGCCGGCCGCTCCGCCAGAAAGTAGTTGATGTCCTGGCCCGCGAGGAGGAGCCGGTGGACGCCGGCCAGGCCGCCCGCCAGCGGCAGGGCCGCCACCAGCCCGGCGCCCACCGCCGCCGCGCTGAGGCGGAGGAGGGCCGGCGTCCGGGGGAGGAGGCCCAGCGCGGTGGACGCCAGCGAGGGCCGTCGTCCCTCGAGGTCGTCGGTGACGATCCGGAAGACGCCGGCGAAGTGGAGCACGCTTCCCACCAGGCCGAGGCTCCCGGCCAGGATCAGCCAGGCCAGGCCCGGCGGGGAGAGGGCCCAGGCCAGCAGCGCCTCGTTGGCCACCACCGTCTCGCCGCCCCGGAGCCCCGACCACCCCAGCAGCGCCGACGAGAGGGGGGCCAGCACCGCCCCCACCACGGCCCACACCAGCAGCGTCCATCCCGCCATCGGGCGCCACAGGCGCACGAGCCGCCCGGCGGCCGACCGCAGGGCCGGGTCGGGCCGGAGGTGGCGGAACCGCTGGAGCAGGGAGGAGGTCATGCGGACGGCTCTGCGGTGGGTCGGCGACGGCGGTTCTGTACCGGAGCGCAGGAGCGGACGGCCACCCCGCCCTGTTCACGTCCTTCTAGCGGGGTGCCCGACGCAGCGTCCCCGTCCCGCTCACGTCCGTGCCGCCGGACGCCTCCGGCCAAAACGCCGTCGCGGACCCCGGCCGACGCCCGATCCCGCTTCCGGACCCCGGGCCGCCCCGGTCAGGCCCCCGCCGTCGCCGCCAGCAGCACCATCGGGACGACGAGCGCCAGCCAGCCGAGCACCGCGGTGAGGATCGCCTTGCCCGTGCCGAAGTCCAGCGCCTGCCGGATCGCCACGATGCCCGCCACGAGCGTCCAGATGAGGACGCCGAAGCGCACCAGCGCCCCCAGCACGGGCACGAACCCGAGGACGGCCAGGAGGCCCGGGGACTGGGCGAACCCGAGGGTTCGGAGCAGCTCGCCCCAGGTCGCCGTCCCGCCCAGCAGCTTGTCGCCGATCAGGTAGGTCACCCCGGCCCACACCAGCCAGCCCAGGACGGCCACGACCATCGCCCCGATCATCTCGGCGATCCCGACCCCCGCCGCCCCGATGCCCTGGGCCACGGCGACGAGGACGACCACCCCGGCCGCCTGCCCGGTGGCCGTGGTGTCGGCCTCGACCTCCTCGTACACGCGCTCGTCGAGGAGGGCGGCGCCCCGCATGCGGTCGGTCATCGAGGAGGCGGGAGGCATCTGTGCTCCTGATCCGGGGAAGCGGAAGCGACGAGAGGGTCCGGCACCGGGCCGCGGGCGTGCCGGGGGTCCGCGGCCGGGCCTCGCCCCCCGGGGCGGGACACGCCCCGGCGTCCGGACGATCAGGGAGGCAAGCTACGGGGAGGGGACGGACGCTGTACAGAGCGGAGGTCCGGCCCCGCCGCCGCGATCAGACCGCGTCCTCCGGCTTCGTCGCCCGGATGGGGTACCCGAGGGTGCCGAAG
>CAYZLN010000199.1:0-3681 GCA_964479295.1 uncultured Gemmatimonadota bacterium | reverse complement strand
CGCACCCGGACGGCCCGCCCTTGAACTGAGCCGGGATCTGGGACGGCCCGGAGTACACCTCGACGGACTCCACGTCCTCCTTGGGGATCTGGTCCAGGCCGAAGACGGCGTCGTCGGGGTCCGTCGGGTCCCCGGGGGCCCGGGCCACGAGGTCCACCGGGGCGCCGTCGACGAAGAAGGCGATCCCGCACGGCCGGCCCTGGGGCACCGAGTCCCGGTCCGGGGGGGTCGGCCGCTGCATCCCGTTCCCCTCCCCCGGGGCGCCTCCTCCTCCCCCCTCGCCGCCCCGACGGTCGGTGTTGTCGACCGGCTGCCGGGTCGTGAGACGGGTCTGCTGCGACCGGGTCGTCCGGATGCAGTCGCCCGAGCGGCCCGGGCACGGCGCGACCTGCAGGCCGGGCACCTCCCGGAGGACGTCGGTGACGTGGTCGCCCGGCGTCTCCTCGATCTCCTCCCGCGTGACGTAGTGCCCCGCCCCGCCCCGGCGGCGCTCCTCGAACCCGGACGCGGGCCCCGACTCCACCCGCACGGCGAGCTCGGGGAGGGGTACCGGGTCGGTCTCCATCAGGAAGGACGTCTCCAGCGTGTCGCCCGGCGTGACCCGGACGAGCGCCTCCTGGGACGCGAAGCCCACGTACCTCACCCGGACGCGGTGGCGGCCGGGGGCCACGCCCTCCACGTCGAACCGGCCCGCGCTGTCGGTGACGGACACCCGCTCGCCGTCCAGGACGACCTCCGCCGCGGACAGGGGCTCGTCCCCTCCCGAGGCGAAGACCGTCCCCCTGAGCACCCCCGCCCCGGCCCCAGCGGACGGGGCGTCCCCGGTCCCGAGGCCCTGCTCCCGGACGAGGGACGCCAGCCGGTCGGCTTCCCGGCCGGGCCCGAGCTCGAGGTCGCGGACCCGGAGAGGCCGGTCGGACGACGCGATCTCGGCCACCGCGCCGACGCCGGCCCGGTGCTCCGCGCGGAGCGCCGCCCGACGGTCCGTCGGCACACCGCAGAGGCGGTACAGGCCCCGATCGTCGGTGCGGACCTGGCGGTGGACCCAGTCGTCGGGCTCCCCGGCCCCGGCGGGCTGCTTCGGCCACACCGAGGCCACGCGTGCCTCCGGGACCCGTTCGTCCTCCTCGGTGCGCACCCGTCCGACCACGGCCCCGGCGTCGGGCGAGGCGTCGGGACACAGGGCCTCGACGACCGTCCCGGGGCCGGGCAGCCCCAGCCGCACGCTGGCGACCCGACCGGGCTCCGCCTCGACCCGGGCCTCCGGCGGGTCCAGCTCGAGATCGCCGACGAGGGGATGCCGTGCCCGGACCCGATAGCTTCCCTCCGGGACGGCCGGAAAGCGGAAGTCCCCCTGGACGTCGGTCGTGTCCACCCGGTCGGTGCCGACCAGCTCGACGACCGCCCCCGACAGCGGGCGGGAGCGGAGGCTGTCGTGCACGGTCCCCGCCACCGTGGCCTCCTCGGCGTCGAAGAGGGGCCGGCCGTCGTCGGTGACCCGGACCACCTGTCCCCCCTCCTGGTCGTAGCCGGCCACCTCGAGGTCCTCGCGGTGGTACCTCCCGATCCGGATGTCCTCGCGTTCGATCAGCGGCATCCGGAGGCTCCATCGCCGGACGATCCACGGCCCGCTCGGCAGCCGGTGGAAGTCCACCTCTCCCCCTCCCGAATGCGCCGACGTCGGGAAGGGGAGGTTGACGTACCCGAACTCGAGCCGCTCGAGCTCCGCCGTCCGCTCGTCGAGCCAGAGCACACCCTCGATCTCCGGGACGTCCCGGCCCTCGGCCGGCTCGAAGGCCAGGCCGACCCAACCCGGCTCCGGCGCGTCGTCCCGGGTGACCCAGAAGCAGTGGTCCTGCTGGAAGTGGTCGGACAGGAGCGCCTCGGCGTCCGGGGCGAAGTAGTCGAGGTGGTCCCCTCTGGCGTCGGCGTAGCCCCGCCTGGAGAGGTCCTCGGCCGGCAGGCTCCTGTACGGCGTGGCGCCGATGCCGTAGCCCCGGGTCTCGGAGACCGTCTCCACGACCTCGAAGTCGGCGTCCAGACGCCGCTCGAAGTTCCGGGTCCGGGCCTTCACCGAGCCGTGCTCCGACGTCCATCGGGCGCCCTCGAGGGCGCGTCGGGCCTCCCGCCACAGCCGCTGCGTCGCCTCGGCCGTCTCCGGGTCGACCGAGCACCGTCGGCGGGTCGTCACCTCGATCCCCGACAGCTCCACCCCCTCCGGCCGGAGCTCGACGTCACGATCCGCTCGCTCGCCCAGCTTCACGAGGAAGACGCCGCCCTCGTGGCGCCGGTAGCCGATGCGCTCGGCCGTGAGCCGGTACCGTCCCGGCCGCTCGAGCCTCAGCCGGAAGCGTCCGTCGGCGTCGGTGAAGGCCCCGGCGGCCGCGTCGTCGTCCGCCGCGTCCGGCTCGACCAGCCGCACCACCGCCCCCTCGAGGGCCGCCCCCGTCTCGGCGTCGGTGACGCGGCCCGAGACGTAGGTCTGGCCCGCGACGGGGCCGGCCGAAGCCACGACCAGCGCCAGGAGGACGGCCGGGAGAGCGAGACGTCGCGCTGGGGACGGAACACGCACCGGGAGGCACCTCCTGTGGCGCACGACGCACCGGCCGACGGGGACGGCCGCGTCGCCGCCCCGCCGCCGACGGTGCGAGGAGTGTCAAATTTCTACCACCCCCCACAACGTGAGGAGCCCCCGCGTCCCGTGCAACCGGATTCCGCGACGTACGAAAGCCCGGACCGTGGGCGGTCCGGGCCCGGTGCCTCTCCTGCGGCGGCGCGGCGGACGCCCCCCCGTCGCGGGTCCCTCAGGGGGTCAGGCGGACCCCTCCGGCGGCAGCACGCTCACGTACTTCCGGCCACCGCTCTTGGTGGCGAAGGTGACGATCCCGTCGGCCTGGGCGAAGAGGGTGTCGTCGCTGCCCCGGCCGACGTTGCGGCCCGGGTGGATGGGGGTCCCGCGCTGCCGGACGATGATGTTCCCGGCCCGGACCCGCTCGCCCCCGAACTTCTTGACGCCCAGGTACTGGGGGTTGCTGTCCCGGTTGTTCTGCGTCGCGCCCTGTCCCTTCTTGTGCGCCATCGTCGACCTCGTCCTTCGGGATGGTGGAGTGTCCGTGGTGTCCGTTCGGGTCCGGCCCGTCGAGGGCGTGCCCGCCCCGGGCGACGATCGCCGGGGACCGGCTCCTCGTGCTCGTGCTACCCCTCTTCCCGCTCGTCGATCGCCTCCTGTACGTCCGACTTGAGGACCCGGCCGTCCTTCCCCGTGCCCTCGATGGCCGTGACGTCGACGCCGTGCTCCTCGGCCAGCTCGCGGGCGGCGTTCGTGATGTCCACGTCGTCGGGGATCAGGGCGTCGCCGTCCTCGGCCCCGGGGGCGGCGTCGTCCCCGTCGGCGTCGGCCGGCTCCTCCCCGGGCTCCTCGTCCCCGGCGTCCTCGGCGGCCTCGACGGCCTCCTGCACGTCGGACTTGAGGATCCGCCCGTCCTTTCCGGTGCCCTCGACCGTCGTCAGGTCGATGCCGTGCTCGTCGGCCAGCTCCTCGGCGGCCCCGGTGACGTCGATCTCCTCCTCGGCCTCGGGGGCGGCGGGCGCCTCGGCCTCCGGCTCCGCGGCGGCCGCTTCCTCCTCGGCGGTGGGCTCGGGGGCCTCCTCGGCCTCCGGCTCCTCGCTCCGCTCCTCCGG
>CAYZLN010000198.1:0-3701 GCA_964479295.1 uncultured Gemmatimonadota bacterium | reverse complement strand
CCGCGTCCCCCGGACCGTCTCCCCCGATGACAGGTAGGAACAAGGAGCGCGCGCGGGACCGGCGGCCCGGATCGCCGTCCCGGCCCGGGCGCTCCGGAGCGGCGGGCCCCGCCACGGCGCCCCGCGCCCCAGCCCCCCTAGACGACGCCATGGCCCACGGATGAGAGAGCTCCGCAGCCTCCTCCCCTACTTCCGGCCCTACCGCCGGGGCATCGCCGCGGGCCTGGCGCTCGTGGTGGTCAGCAACCTCTTCTCGATCGCCGTCCCCTACCTGACGAAGGTGGCGATCGACGCCCTGGAGCAGAACCTCACCATGGACCTGGTCGTCCGGTACGCGGGCCTGATCGTCGCGGCGGCGGCGGTCGGCGGGGTGGCCCGCTACGGGATGCGGGAGCTGCTCAACGGACTGAGCCGGAAGATCGAGCGGGACCTGCGGAACGACCTCTTCGACCACCTCCTCCGGATGCCCGCGGAGTTCTTCGACCAGTGGCGGACCGGCGACCTCATGAGCCGGGCCACGAACGACGTCCTCGCGGTCCGCCAGGTGGCCGGGCCGGCGATCATGTACCTCGTCAACACGGCGGCCATCGCGACCCTGGCCCTCGGCCTGATGATCTGGATCGACCCGGGGCTGACGCTCCTGGCCATGCTCCCCATGACGGCCCTGCCGCTGGCCGTCTACGTCTTCGGCCAGAAGATCCACGCCCGCTTCGAGGGGATCCAGAGCCAGTTCAGCCAGCTCTCCAACTTCGTCCAGGAGAACCTGGCGGGGATCCGGATCGTCAAGGCCTACACCCGCGAGGAGAGTCAGGCGTCGGACTTCTCCGGCCTGAACGAGGAGTACCTGGACCGCAACATGGGCCTGGCCCGCGTGTGGGGCGCCTTCCACCCCACCCTGACCCTGTGCACCGGGCTGGCGGCGGTGGTCGTGCTCTGGTACGGCGGCACCCGCGTCATGGCCGACGACATCACGCTGGGCAGCTTCGTGGCGTTCACCTTCTACCTCAACCTGTTGAGCTGGCCCATGATCTCCCTGGGCTGGGTCACGAACCTCTTCCAGCGGGGCTCGGCGTCGATGGGGAGGATCAACGAGCTCTTCGCGGTGGAGCCGGCCGTCGACGACCCCGACCGGCCCGACCGGCCCGAACGGATCGAGGGGGCCGTCGAGTTCGAGGACGTGACCTTCCGGTACCCCGGCGCCGACCGGCCGGCGCTGAAGGACGTCAGCTTCCGGATCGAGCCGGGCCAGACGGTGGCCGTCGTGGGCGGAACGGCCAGCGGCAAGACGACGCTGGTGCGGCTCGTGCCCCGGATCTACGACCCCACCGAGGGGACGGTCCGCCTGGACGGGATCGACGTGCGGCGGCTGCCTCTCGAGCAGCTCCGCGGCGCCGTCTCCATGGTCCCCCAGGAGCCCTTCCTCTTCAGCATGCGGCTGGGGCGCAACATCGTCCTGCCCGGCGGGGACGGACGGGACGCCGACGGGCTGCCCGCGAACCCCCTGGACGACGACGGGGACGGCGGATCGGCCGGGGACGGGGACCGGTCGCTGCGCCGGGCCCTCCGGGTCGCCCAGCTCGAGGACACCCTCGACGTGCTCCCGGAGGGCCTGGCCACCGAGATCGGCGAGCGGGGCGTGAACCTCTCCGGCGGCCAGAAGCAGCGGGCCACCCTGGCCCGGGCGCTCTACCGGGACGCCCCCGTCCTCGTCCTCGACGACGCCCTCTCGGCCGTCGACTCGGTCACCGAGCGGGCCATCCTCGACGGCCTCCGGACGTACCTGGAGGACCGGACCTCCATCATCGTCTCCCACCGGGTCTCGGCCGTCCGGGAGGCCGACCAGATCCTGGTGCTGGAGGAAGGCGAGCTCGTCGAGCGGGGCACGCACGCCGAGCTCCTGGCCGAGCAGGGCGTCTACGCCCGGCTGCTCGAGCGGCAGCTCCTGACCGAGGAGCTCGAGCGCTTCGACGGGGACGACGGGTCCCTTGCTGAAACTCCTGCCCGTAATTAGCATAACAGTCTCGCGAGGCGACGTGTCTCCGGGCGCTCCGGTCGCCCGTCCGACCACTTCCTCCGAACCCGCGGGGATCCTACTTGGCTCTCGAGCAGATCACCGACGCCCAGGCCGAGTCCCTGCAGAAGGAGCTCCGGGAGCTCCGGAACCTGGAGACCGCGCGGAGCCAGTTCCTCGCGATGGTCTCCCACGAGCTCCGGACGCCCCTGACGGCCATCCTCACCTACTCCGAGGCCCTGGCCGACGAGGTGCTGGGCGAGCTCGACGAGGACCAGCGCGACGCCGTCGAGTCGATCACCCGGGCGACGCGGCAGAGCCTGGAGATGGTGGACGAGATCCTCGCCTTCTCGAAGAGCGGGGGCGAGAGCGCCGACCTCTCGCCCTCCGACTTCGAGTTCGCCGACCTGGCCGGCGAGGTCCGGTCGACCCACAGCTCCCTGAGCGAGCGCAAGGGGCTCGAGATCCGGGTCGAGGCCCCTTCCGGCCTGCCGGACGTCTTCGCCGACCGCGGGAAGATCGAGCACGTCCTGGGCAACCTCGTGAGCAACGCCGTGGAGTTCACCCCCGAGGGCGGGCGCGTGGAGATCCGCGCGGACCGGGCCGACGAGGACGGGTGGCTGCGCATCGAGGTGGCCGACACCGGCGTCGGGATCGCGGCGGAGCACCAGGAGAAGATCTTCGACGAGTTCGTGAGCCTCGACGGCAACGTCGAGCGGCGGCTCGGGGGGACCGGGCTCGGCCTCTCCATCGCGCGGCGGATCGTGAAGCTGCACGGCGGCGAGATCGGCGTGGAGAGCGCCCCGGGCCGGGGCAGCCGGTTCTGGTTCACCCTTCCGACGGTCTCGAACGAGGCCTTCGTCTCCGACCACCGCGAGCGCGTCCCGGCACGGAAGTGAAGCCGCGGGGGACCGCGGGCCCCGCCGTGACCGCTCCGCGCCCCGGCTCCGACCCCGCCGCCGACCCTCCCCGGCCCGGCGCCGGCTCCGCGGCGCCGTGAGCGCCGCCTCCCGCGTCCTGCTGGTCGAGGACGACGCAGACCTGGCCGACGCCTACCGCCTGGTCCTCGACGCCCGGGGCTGGGAGATCGAGGCCGTCGACACGGCGGCGTCGGCCCTCTCCCGCCTCGAGGACGACGCCCCCGACGTCGTGGTCGCCGACCTGGGCCTGCCCGACCTCTCCGGCCCGGAGATGGTGGCCCGTCTCCGCCGGAGCGTGCCCGACGCGCGCCTGGTGGTCCTGACCGGCGAGGCCGGCGAGGCCACGCGCCGCCGGTGCCTGGAGGCCGGCGCCGACGACTACCTGGTGAAGCCCGTCTCGGGCAGCGAGCTGGCCGGGCGGTTGGAGCGGGGCTGAGGCCTCAGATGTTCTGCAGGATGAAGTCGGGCGTGAACTGCGTCGCCCACGAGGCCAGCACGGTGAACTGGCCGCTCAGCAGCAGGAAGCCCACCACCAGCAGCAGCGCGCCGCTGGCCCGCTCCACCCACGGCAGCCACCGCCGGAAGCGCTCCGAGGCGCCCAGGAACCACGAGAGGGCGACGGCGGCGATCAGGAAGGGCACCGCCAGCCCCGCCGAGTAGACCCCCAGGAGCTGCACCCCCTCCGCCAGCCGCTCGCGCGTGGCGGCGTAGGTGAGGATCCCGCCCAGGATGGGGCCGATGCACGGCGTCCATCCCGCCCCGAAGGCCAG
>CAYZLN010000197.1:2575-3717 GCA_964479295.1 uncultured Gemmatimonadota bacterium | reverse complement strand
GGTGGCCAGGACGCTGGCCGGCAAGGGCCCGCCCTCCGGGGTGCCGCCGGTCGTGCTCCCGCGTCAGGCCGGCGGGCCGCCGGTGCCGCCGGGTGCGGGGCCGCCGGAGGGGGCCGGGCCTCCCGACGACGCGGCCCCGCCGGACGACGGCGGGCCTCCCGACGATCCCCCGGACGAGGGACCCCCCGGCGGCGGTAGCGGAGGCTCCGGATCGGGCGGCTGAGCGGCGTGAGGGATGGCGCCCTCCGACCCGCCGGCTGAGGCAGAGGGGGGCGCGGGCCGGCGGCGTGGACGGCGCCGCCGGCTCCTCCTGGGCGCCGGGGCCGCGCTGGTCCTGGTCGCCGGGGCTCTCGGGACGTGGCTGTACGGCCTCCACCGGGAGATGGAGGCCACGTGGCACAGCCACGCGACGGAGGCGCCGTCGCGGGTCTTCGCCTCGGGCACCGCCCTCTACCCCGGCCGGCCCCTGAGCCGGGACGCGGTGGTCGCGGAGCTCAGGGCGCTGGGCTACCGGGCCGCCGACGGGGCGCCGTCGGACCCCCTGGACGCCGGCGAGTATCGGCTCGAGGCGGACGGTCTCGTGGTCCACCTCCACGACTTCAGCTATCCTCCGCCGCGGGGTCTCTTCCGCGGTTTCCCCCTCCGGGTGACCTTCGCCGACGGCCGGATCGGACGGATGCGCGACCTCGCCGACGGCGGGGCCGTCAGCGACGTGGAGCTCGAGCCCCGGCAGGTGGCCACCCTCCTGGACGCGCGGCGGGTGCGGCGGGACCCCGTGCGCCTGGAGGACGTCCCGGCGGTGCTGACGCAGGCGGTGATCGCGGTCGAGGACCGCGAGTTCTTCTCCCACCACGGCCTGGACCTGTCGCGGGTGGCCGGGGCGGCGTGGGCGAACCTCCGGGCGGGCCGGCTCGCGCAGGGCGGGAGCACGCTGACGCAGCAGCTCGTCAAGAACTACTACCTGACGCCCGAGAAGAGCTTCGCCCGGAAGCTCCGGGAGGCCGCCATGGCGGTGGTCCTGGAGTCGACCCGCAGCAAGCGCGAGATCCTCGAGGCCTACCTGAACACGGTCTACCTGGGGCGGACCGGCACCTCGGGGATCATGGGGGTGGCGGAGGCGTCGGAGCACTACTTCGGGCGCC
>CAYZLN010000197.1:1265-2475 GCA_964479295.1 uncultured Gemmatimonadota bacterium | reverse complement strand
GACCTGGTCCAGCGGGAGCTCGACGACCGGTTCTCCCGGGAGGACCTCCGCCGGGAGGACCTGCGCATCTTCACGACCCTCGACCTCCGGGCCCAGGCGGCCGCCGACTCCGCCGTCCGGGCGGGCCTCGCGGCGCTGGAGGAGGTCCACCCCCACCTGCGGACGGAGGCCGCCCGGGAAGACGACGCCTCGGGCCCGGGGGACGGCGCCTCCCCCCTCCAGGCCGCCCTGGTGGCGCTGGACCCCCGCACCGGGGACGTCCTGGCGCTGGTCGGCGGACGCTCGTACCGGACGAGCCCGTTCAACCGCGCCGTCCGCGCCCGGCGGCAGCCGGGCTCCCTCTTCAAGCCCTTCGTGTACCTCGCGGCGCTGGCCGACACCACCGGGCGCTGGACCCTGGCCTCCCGGATCCAGGACACGGCCTTCACCGTGGAGGCCGGCGGGGAGCGGTGGTCGCCCTCGAACTACGACGGCGAGGAGCACGGCCGCGTGACGCTCCGCCGGGCCCTGGAGGAGAGCTACAACGTCGCCACCGCCCGGCTCGCCACCCGTGTGGGGCTGGAGCGGGTCGCGGCCACCGCCCGGCGGCTCGGGCTGTCGGCCGAGCTGCGCCCGGTCCCGTCGCTGGCGCTGGGGACCTTCGAGGTGACGCCGCTGGAGATGGCCTCCGCGTACGCCTCCCTGGCCGGAGGCGGGGTGCGTCCGGAGCCGCTCTCGGTGCTCCGGGTCGCCGGCCCCGACGGCGCGTCGGTCGAGGCCCGGGAGCTGAGCATGGAGCGGGTGGCCCCGTCCGGGCCGGTGCACCTCGTGAACCGGGCGCTCCAGGGGGTCCTCGAGGACGGCACCGCCGCCCGGGCCGGCGAGCTGGGCTACGACGGGCCGGCCGCGGGCAAGACGGGCACCACCAGCGGCTACCGGGACGCGTGGTTCGTGGGGTACACCCCGGAGCTCGTCACGCTCGTCTGGGTGGGGTTCGACGACAACCGCCCCCTCCGTCTGACCGGCGCCGAGGCGGCCCTCCCGCTCTGGGTGCGGTTCATGCAGCGCTACGGGACGGGCGGCGACGCCGACTTCCGGACGCCGGGGCAGATCGTCGAGACGGCGGTCCGGCGCCCGGACGGGGACGGAGGGACGGCCTGCCGCCCGGAGTACTTCCTCGAGGGCACCGAGCCGGAGGAGGGATGCGACGACGGATGGTGGATCTTCTGAG
>CAYZLN010000197.1:0-1165 GCA_964479295.1 uncultured Gemmatimonadota bacterium | reverse complement strand
GCGGGCTGCGCGAGCGGCGGGGGGGCGGACGGCCCCGGCGCGGACGGGGACGAGCGTCCGGAGCCGGCCGCCGGGGCCGGGACGGAGGACGAGGCCGCCGCCGAGAGCCGGCGGGCGGCGTCCGGGCGGTTGCTCGAAGAGGGCCGGACGGCCCTCGAGGACGGCCGTCTGGAGGAGGCCGCCTCCCGGATCGAGCGGGCCGTCCGCCTCGACCCGTCGAACGGCCGGGCCTACCTCGCCCTGGCGGAGGTGCGGATCGCCGAGGGCCGGCCCCGGGAGGCCGAGGGCCTGCTCGAGCGGGCCCTCACGCTGCTCGAGGCGGACACGCCGCCCGCGGCGCGGGCCGACAGCCTCCGGGACGAGCTGAGGTCCGGGCCGGACTGACGCGGCCCTCGAGACGGAGGCTCTACCGGCCGCCCCCGTCGTCTTCGCCGCCTCCGGGCTGGCCTCCGCCCTGCTGCATGCCGCCCCGGGCCTCCCGGAACTGCTGCACCAGGGAGTCACGGCGCTCCAGCAGCTCCTCGGCCTTCGGGTCGATCTCGGTCATCTTCTGCTCCATCTGCTCCCGGAACTCCTGGATCGCCGCGTCGATGGAGTCCCGCTGCGTGACCTGCTGCTGGGTCTGCCTCACGTCACGCCGCAGCTTCTGACCCTCCATCATCAGGCTCCGCATCTGGGCGGTGTCCTGGTTCTGCTGGGCCTGCTGCATCTTCTTCTGGATCTCGTTGAGGCGGCTCTCCTTCTTCTTGTACTCGGGGTCCTCCTGCCGGGCGGCCGACCCGATCAGCTCCTGCAGCTCGAGCTGCTCGGCCTGCAGGGCGGAGTCCTGGAGGGCCTGCCGCTGAATCTTCTGGAGCTGCTGGTTGACCTGCTGGATCTCCTGCCGGAGCTGCTGGGCCTCCGACATCTGGCCCTGCCCCTGGCCGCCCCCCTGTGCCACGGCGGGCGCGGCGGTGACGAGGAGGGCCAGCATGCTGGCGCAGGCGCCGGACGCGAGGAATCGTCGGGTGCTGGGGCGGTCGACATTCATGGGTGGGTCGTCCTTGATTCGGGACAAATGAAGGTCTCGAGCGAATTCGGCGTCGCACCGGTGCGGACCGCGGGTGGTTGACCGCGATCGTCCGTCGGCGGTCGACCGGAGCGGGTTCCGCGCCGGAGACGCCCG
>CAYZLN010000196.1:2444-3725 GCA_964479295.1 uncultured Gemmatimonadota bacterium | reverse complement strand
GACGTCGCCCGACGAGGCGCTGGCCGCCGTGCTCGGGGGCGGGGCCGTCGAGTGGGTCGACCTCACGCACCCCTTCGACCACCGGGCGATCTACTGGCCCACCGCCGAGCCCTTCCGGCTGGACACGGTGGCCGCCGACAGCACGGAGGCCGGCTACTGGTACGCCGCCAACGCCTTCTCCGCGGCCGAGCACGGCGGCACGCACCTCGACGCCCCCTACCACTTCGCCCGGGCGGGGGCCACGATCGAGGAGATCGGGCTGGACCGGCTCGTCGGGCCGGCGGCGGTGGTGGACGTCTCCCGGGCGGCGGCCGACGATTCGGACTACCGGGTCCGGGTCGACGACCTGAGGGGCTGGGAGGAGGAGCACGGCCGGCTCCCCGAGGGGGCCGTCGTCCTGCTGAACACGGGATGGCACGAGCGGTGGCCCGACCGGGAGGCGTACCTGGGCACCTCGCTCACCGGCCAGGAGGCCGTGCCCGAGCTGAGCTTCCCGGGCCTGCATCCCGACGCCGCGCGGTGGCTGGTCGAGGAGCGCGACGTGGCCGCCGTGGGGTTGGACACGCCGAGCATCGACCACGGCCCGTCCTCCGACTTCACGAGCCACCGCGTGCTCTACGAGGCCGACGTGCCCGGCATCGAGAACGTCGCCCGGCTCGACCGGCTCCCGGCCGAGGGCGCCTGGGTGGTGGCCCTGCCCATGAAGATCGCCGGCGGGACGGGGGCGCCGCTCCGGATCGCCGCCGTGGTGCCGGCGGAGGGCGCCGCCGGGGACTGACGACGGCTGGACGGGGCGGGCTGGCCGTCGGATCGTCGGAAGGGAAGGGACCGCCCGCGACTCCGCGTCCGCTCGCCCCGGCCTCAGCCGTCGTCGCCCAGCAGCTCCTCGATCCGGCGGAGGCGGTCGGCGGGGGAGACGGAGTCGTCGGGGAGGTCGATCCCTTCGACGCCCGTCTCGTAGAGGCGACGGGCCTTCTCCAGCCGCCGGCGGGCGGCGGCCGGCTCCCCGCGGGCCCGGGCCTGCAGGCCGTCCAGGTAGAGGACCTCCGCGACGGCCCAGAAGCGGCCCGGGTCCGGCCGTCCGCCGGGCGAGAGGGTCCTCTCCAGGGTCGGGCCGTCGAGGGTGCGCACGGTCTCGAGGTCGACGCCGGTGCGGGCGGCGGCCTCCTCGAGCCCCTCCCGGACCTCGGTGAGCTCCCCGCCCTCCCGGTCGAGGCGGTTCTCGATCTGCCGGAGCTTCTCGGCGAGCTGCTGCAGGCGCTGCGCCTTGAGCAGGACCAT
>CAYZLN010000196.1:0-2344 GCA_964479295.1 uncultured Gemmatimonadota bacterium | reverse complement strand
GTCCACGGGGACACGCTGTGGCTGGTGTGGTCGCAGGCGGACACCCGCGCCGGCGTGGCGCTGCGGAGGGCCGGCGACAGCCTGGCCGGGCGGGTCCGGACCGTGCGGGGCGCCGACTCGCTCGACGCCACGGCACCGGCGTCGGCGCGGCCGATCAACTGCTGGACGCGGGCCCCCGAGCCGGTGGGCGAGCGCGACCTCGACCGGCGCTGACGGCGTCGGCGCGGCGGCTCAGCGGTCGGAGAACCCCACCGACGCGCGCAGGAACGGGCCCTCCATGCCGACGTCCGGGCCGCCCTCGACCGTGACGTCGGCCGCCTCCCACTCGGCCTCGCCCGGCGAGAGCATCCATCCCCCGCGGACCCCGATCGTCACGCCGCCCGCCACCAGGTCGACGCCCAGGCCCGGCTGGAGGACGAAGCCGCCCGTGGTCACCTTCGACCCGGGCCCCGGGCCCTCCAGGAGGTCGTCGAAGGGGACGGAGCCCTCCTGCGAGGTGGCGAGGCTCAGGTCGCTCAGGCCGACCCCCGCCAGGGGGTAGACGCGAAGCCCGCCGCCCAGCGAGACGACGTAGCCGGCCTCGAGGAGCGCGAAGCGGCCGTCCAGCGAGCGCTCGAAGCCGCCCGCGGTCTCCTCCTCCGCCAGCATCATGACCGCCTCGGCCCCGAGCAGCCAGGAGCCCGACTGGCGGTCCAGGCCGACGCCCAGCGTGACGGGGCGGTCGTCGAAGGTCGGGAGCCCGTCCGCCTCCAGGAGGCCGTTGAGCTCGTCGATCTCCAGGGTCTGGAGACCGGCGGAGAAGTAGAGCCGCCCGCCGTCCTGGCCGGAGACGGGGACGGAGGACGCGGCGAGGAGGGCGACGGCTGCGAGGAGGGCGCTGGTTCGCGTCATCGACGGCTCCCGTTCGGTGTCCGTGTCGTCGGCGCCGGTCGTGAACCTATCGAGGGCGTCGCCCGGACGCGACGGCGCCGCCGGGCCCGCCGCTGGTTGCCGAGGGTCGCCGGCGGACGACATATTGCCGTCACGGCACACGCCCGTATCCACGCGCCTCGCGGGCGCGGTCCTTCTCGCCCGAAGGGGGCCCCATGGCCGCTCCCAGCGCGATCACCCGCCTCCACGTGAACGGGGACCTCCAACAGGTCGGCGTCCCCGCCCACTACACCCTCCTGGAGACCCTCCGCTACGTCCTGGGGCTCACCGGGTCGAAGCAGGGCTGCGACAAGGGCGACTGCGGCGCGTGCACGGTGCTGATGGACGGCCGCCCGGTGCTGGCGTGCATCACCCCGGTCTGGGAGGCCGAGGGCCGGGAGGTGATCACGGTCGAGGGCCTGGCGTCGGCCGACGGCCCGCACCCGCTGCAGGACGCCTTCGACCTGAACGGCGCCGCCCAGTGCGGGTTCTGCACACCGGGCATCCTCTGCTCGGCGGCGGCGCTGCTCGAGAGCGAGCGGTCGCCGGAGCGCCGCGAGATCAAGGAGGCCCTCTCCGGCAACCTCTGCCGCTGCACCGGCTACACGAAGATCTACGACGCCGTGGAGGAGGCCGCCGCCCGGATGCGCGAGGGCGAGCCGGGGATCCCGGAGACGAGCCGGAGCGGGAACGGCGGGAGCCCGGACGGGACGGGGCTTCCGGTGGTGCCGGCGGGAGGGGAGGACGACCGTGCCTGAGGACACGGAGGGCGCCCCCCGCGGCGCCACGACCGACGCGCCGCCGGCCGAGCGCGAGTCCGCCCCCCCGGGCGAGAAGGCCGGGCCGGACCGGGTGGTGGGGCGGCGCAACCGCAAGGTCGACGGGCTGACGAAGTCCACCGGCCAGGCGGAGTACACCGACGACATCGAGCTGCCGGGGATGCTCCACGGGAAGATCCTCCGCAGCCCGCACCCCCACGCCCGCATCGTCTCCGTCGACACCTCGAAGGCCGAGGCGCTGGAGGGGGTCCACGCCGTCGTCACCGGCGCGGACATGCCGGTGAGCTACGGCATCATCCCCTGGACGCAGGACGAGCATCCCCTCTGCGTCGACAAGGCGAACTTCGTGGGCGACGCCGTGGCGGCGGTGGCGGCGGTGGACGAGGACACCGCCATCGAGGCCCGGAGCCTCATCGAGGTGGAGTACGAGGAGCTCCCGCACTGGCTCGATCCGGAGGAGGCCCTGGAGGCCGAGGAGGGCCCCTGGATCCACGAGCCGCGGAAGGACAGCCACCCGAACGGCAACATCACGAAGATCGTCGACCTGGAGTTCGGCGAGGTCGACGGCCTCATGGAGGGCTCGGACGTCGTGGTGGAGGGGGACTACTACTTCGAGGGCACCACCCACGCCCCCATCGAGCCCCACTGCGCCATCG
>CAYZLN010000195.1:0-3731 GCA_964479295.1 uncultured Gemmatimonadota bacterium | reverse complement strand
GGCCCGCCCTGGCCGACGGCCTCGTGGCCGCCGCCGAGGGGCTGCGGCGCGGCCGCCGGGCCCCGGCGGCCGGCCTGGCCTCGGGCCCGGACGTCGGCGAACGCGTCGCCCGCCTGCTGGAGACGCCCGGCGGGGGAACGGCAACCCGGACCGCCCGGGGCGCCGCGCTGGCGGCCGGAGCGCTCCTGGCGGCGGGCGTGGTGGCCGGGCCCGCGATCGGGTTCGAGCTGACCGACCATCCCGCCCACGTCGGCGGCGAACCCGCCGGGACGACGGCCGCCGTCGTCTCCCCCGCCGGCCCCGGGGCGGAGGGCCGGACCGCCAGGGTCCGCCTCGAGGGCGCCCCCCGACCGCTGCACGTGACGTTCCGACCCGCCCGCCGCTCGCTCCGCCTCACCCTGCCGGGCGGCCGATCGGTCGAGGCCCCGGGGGGAGCCGAGCCGGACCGGGGCGCCCCGGTGATCCGGGTGAGCGACCCGTCCCCCGGCGACTACGTGCTCCACGTTCCGCCCTCGGTCGACCGCCTGGCCCTGGAGGTGGACGGGCGGCTCCTCGCCGGCGCCCCGGGCACGGCGGGCGGCGAGCTCCCCGAGCTGGTCGCCGGGCCCGGAGGGGGCTGACCCCGGCCCCGTCCCGCCGTCTCCGACACCTCCGCCGGATCCTGCCCGGCGGCCCCATCCGACGACCCACCCCGGGAGCCATTGGGGCCGGGCCGCTTGCGTATATTCTACAGGTGTCGTATTTACTGTCCACGCCTGTAGACGAGCCGCTGCGCGCCCGCCCCTCTCGACCCCGCCGCCCCCGAGACCATGGTCCCGATCCCGGCCCGCGCCCCCGTCCTCCGCCTCCCGCTGGCGATCGCCCTCCTCGTGGCCGGCGTCCCGGCTCCCGGATACGCCGACGCCCTCCCCCGTCCGGCGAGCGGTCCCGACGGTCCGGCCGTCGGTCCCCCGGCGGGCGCACCGGCGACGTCGCAGGCCGTCACGCCCCGGGACACGGTCCCCGCCGTCCGCGCGGCCCGCCGCCGCGGCCTCGTCGAGGTGGACGGCCGGCTCCGGGAGGACGCCTGGGACCGGGCGTCCGCGGCCGACGGCTTCGTCCAGGCCCGGCCCCGGGAGGGCGCGGACCCGGCCCGCCCCACCCGGGTCCGGGTGCTCTTCGACGACGAGGCCCTCTGGGTCGGCGCCCGGATGCGCGACGACCCCGACGCCGTCCGGGACCGGCTGGTCCGGCGCGACGGCACCGGGCCGTTCGACTGGTTCCGCGTGGAGCTGGACCCGAACGGCGACCGCCTGACCGGCTACCTCTTCCAGGTCGGCGCCTCCGGGGCCCGACGGGACGCCTTCCTCCACGACGACGACAGGGTGGACGACGGGTTCGACGCGGCCTGGAGCGCGGCGGCCCGCCGGGACTCGGCCGGCTGGACGGCCGAGATGCGGATCCCCCTCTCGCAGATCGACTTCTCGACGGCGGAGTCGGCCCGGCCGTGGGGGGTGAACTTCGTCCGGCGCCGCGTCGCCTCGGACTCGGAGAGCATGCTCGTCCTCCGGAGCCGGACCCGCGCCGGGCGGGTCAGCCAGTTCGGGCGCCTCGAGGGGGTCCGGATCGACGGCCAGGCCCGGTCGCTGGAGCTGCAGCCCGACGTCTCGCTCCGGGGGAGGAGCGCCGACGCGCGGCCCGGCGACCCCTTCTTCGACGGGACGTCCCTCTCCCCCCGGCTCGGCCTCGACGCCAGCTACAACCTGAGCTCCGAGTTCACCCTCGACGCCACCCTGAACCCGAGCTTCGGGCAGGTCGAGGTGGACCCGGCCGTGGTCGACCTGACGGCCTTCGAGACCTTCTTCCCCGAGAAGCGCCCCTTCTTCACGGAGGACGCCCGGATCTTCGACTTCGCGCTCTCCGGCGCCTCCCGACGCCTCTTCCACAGCCGACGCATCGGCCGCGAGCCCCGGGGGACGGCCCCCGACGGCGCGGAGTTCGCCGACGTGCCGGCGGAGACGTCGATCCTGGGCGCGGCCAAGGCGACCGGACGGACCTCCGGGGGCCTCTCCGTGGGGGCGCTGGGGGCGCTGACCGCCCGGGAGACGGGCCGCGCGGCCTTCGGCGACGGCGAGGTCGAGGAGTTCGTGGCCGAGCCGCGGGCCGCCCACGGGGTCCTGCGGGCCCGGCAGGACCTTCGCGACGGCGCGAGCCGGGTGGGCGCGATGCTGACCGGGGTGCGGCGGGAGATCCCGACGTCGGGCCGGCTCGACCACCTCCTGCGCACGAGCCTGGCCGGCGGGATCGACGCCGAGCACCAGTGGGGCGGCGAGCGCGACCGGCGCTACGCCCTCTGGGGATACCTGAGCGGCAGCCTCGTCGAGGGCGCTCCGGAGGCCCTCGTCGAGGTGCAGACCGACGCCAACCATCGGTTCCAGCGCCCCGACGCCGACTACAAGAGCGTCGACTCCACCGCCACCCGGATGGTCGGGCGGGAATGGCGGCTGCAGGTGGAGCGCCGGAGCGGAGAGCACTGGACCTGGGCCGCCTGGGCCAACGAGGTCTCGCCCGGATACGTGGTGGACGACGTCGGCTTCGCCGGCCGGACGCTGCCGCGGATCGACGTGGGGGGGCGGGTCCGCTACCAGGACATCACCCCCGGCCCCCTCTTCCGGAGCTGGAGCCTCACCTTCGACACCTTCCACAACTTCCGCCACAGCCTCCTGGACGACCCCCTCTCGCCGGGACGGTGGGCCCGCTCGCGGAACGGGGGGCGCTTCCTGCTGAGCGGCGACTTCGAGCTGGAGAGCTCCTGGCGGCTCCGGGCCGGCGCCGCCTGGGCGCCCGAGGCGGACACGGAGCGGGAGACCCGGGGCGGCCCGCTCATGACCGACCCGGCGTCGGTGACCGTCAACGCCGGGCTGAGCACCGACCCGAGGTCCACGGTCGGCGCCGACCTGGACGTGGCGGTCGCGGACCGGCTCGGGGCGGGCGGCACCGCCCGGGCCGTGGCCCGCCTGGAAGTCCGCCCGTCCCCCCGCTGGCGGGTGCGGCTCGGCCCGGCGTACGAGCACGTCGACGACCGCGCCCAGTTCGTCGCCGACACCGACGCCGTCCCGTATCCGCCCACCTTCGGACGCCGCTACCTCTTCGCCGACGTCACCCGGCGGGAGCTCTCGCTCGTCACCCGCCTGGACGTGGCCTTCACGCCCCGGCTCAGCCTGCAGCTCTTCGCCCAGCCCCTGCTGTCGTCCGCCGACTTCACGGCCTACAAGCAGCTCCGCCGGCCCCGCAGCTTCGCCTTCCGGCGCTTCGACGAGGGGGAGGCCACCCGCGGATCCGGCGGCGCCGTCGCCTGCCGGGGCGGGAGCACCTGCGTCGTCGACGGCGCCCGGCACGTCGACCTCGACGGCGACGGAGCCAGCGACGTCTCCTTCGCCGACCGGGGCTTCAGCCTCGGCTCCCTCCGGGCCAACGCCGTGCTCCGGTGGGAGTTCGGGCCCGGCTCGGAGCTGTTCCTCGTCTGGCAGCAGACCCGCGAGCACCGGCGCCCCGCCGGGCCCTTCGACGCCGATCGGACCCTCGACGGGCTCCTCGGCGCCCCGGCCGACGACCGGATCATCCTGAAGGTGCGGCCGCGGCTGGCGTTCTGAGACGGGCCCGGGGGACGCGGCCGGGACGTTCGGCGCCGTGACGGGCTTCGTCGCCGCTGCGGAGGCAGGCCCGCGGAGAGGGCTCGCCGCGGCTCCGGA
>CAYZLN010000194.1:2002-3775 GCA_964479295.1 uncultured Gemmatimonadota bacterium | reverse complement strand
GCGAGACGGCGGCGGGAGCGCGGGCTCGCGGCGGCTCCGCCCTCAGCCCCCGCGCCGCGCCCCCTCGGCGGCCGCGGCCCGGACCTTCCGGAGCGCCCCGCCCGGGTCGTCGGCCCGGGTGATCGCCCGGCCCACCACCAGGTAGTCCGACCCGGCGGCGGCCGCCTCCGCCGGGGTGGCCACCCGCTTCTGGTCGTGCGTCTCCCCGCCGGCCATCCGGATGCCCGGGGTCGCCACCTCGAAGCCCTCCCCGCAGGCGGCCTTGATCGCCGAGCACTCGCCCACCGACGCCACGGTCCCGTCGGCGCCCGCGTCCCGGGCCAGGACCGCCAGCCGGCCGACGGCCTCCTCGGCCGACACGGCCTCCCCGGTCACCTCCGAGAGGAGCTCGTCGTCGAGCGACGTGAGCACCGTGACCGCCAGGATCCGCGTGCGCCCCTCCGGCCCCTCGCCGGCCTCGCGGGCGGCCCGGGCGGCGGCCGCCACCATCTCCCGGCCGCCGGAGGCGTGGACGGTGAGGAGCCGCGCCCCCAGGCCGGCGGCGGCCCGGACGGCGCCCTCCACGGTGGCCGGGATGTCGTGGAGCTTGAGGTCGAGGAAGACCGGGTGGCCGGCGGCGCCGAGCTCCCGGACGAAGTCGGGCCCCGCCGCGGTGAAGAGCTCGAGCCCGACCTTGTACCACGTGCCCTCGGGCAGCCGCCGGACGGTCTCGAGGGCCTGCGCCGCCCCGGGGTGGTCCAGGGCGACCACGACCTCGGGGCCCTCCGCCGGCCCCGCGTCCCCGTCAGCCACGGGCGCCCGCCTCGCCGGCCGGGGCCCCGGGCGAGGCCCCCGCCTCGGCCCCGTCCGGCGCCGGGCCGGTCTCCAGCGCCCCCACCAGGTCGGAGAGGCGCTCGACCCCCTGGCGGTCGAGGTGCCCGCTGATCCCCTCGTGGACGGACCGGGCCGCGTCGGGGTCGACGAAGAGCGACGTCCCCACCTGGACCAGCGACGCGCCGGCCAGCACGTACTGGAGGGCGTCCTCGGCCGAGCGGATCCCGCCGATCCCCATCACCGGCAGGTCGACGGCCCCCGCCGCCCGCCAGGTCAGGTAGACGCCCATGGGCAGGATCGCCGGCCCGCTCACCCCCCCGGTGACGTTGCCGATGACCGGCTCCCGCTCCTCGACGTCCACGAGCATCCCCGGGAAGGTGTTGATGGTGCTGAGGCCGTCCGCCCCCCGCTCCTCGCAGATCCGCGCGTAGACGGTGACGTCCGGGACGTTCGGCGTGAGCTTCACCACCAGCGGCCGGTCGGTCTCCGCCCGGAGCCGCTCCACCAGCCGGGCGAGCGCCTCTTCGTCCGTCCCGAAGAGGGTCCCGCCCTCGACGTTGGGGCAGGAGACGTTGATCTCGTAGCCCAGGAAGCCCTCCTCCCCGTCGAGGCCCGCCACCACGGCGGCGTACTCGTCCACCGTGCGGCCCACGACGTTCACGAAGACCCGGGCCCGCCCGAGGTTGTCCCTCAGCCAGGGCAGCTTCTCGTCGCGGAAGGCCTCCAGCCCCACGTTGTCGAGGCCGATGGCGTTGATCATCCCGCCCGGGGTCTCGCTGATCCGGTGGGGCGGGTTCCCCGCCCGCGGCTCGACGCTCACCGCCTTCGTCACCAGCCCGCCGATGTCGTCGAGGGGGACGAGGCCGTCGTACTCCTCGCCGTAGCCGCAGGTGCCCGAGGCCAGCAGCACCGGGCTCTGGAACTCGGCGCCGAAGAGCTGTTGCCGGAAGCGCGGGTCGG
>CAYZLN010000194.1:0-1902 GCA_964479295.1 uncultured Gemmatimonadota bacterium | reverse complement strand
CCCATGTGCTCCTCCACCGAGAGCTGGATCTCCACGCCCCGCTCCCGGGCGAAGGCGGCCAGCGCCCGGAGCATCGGGTCGGGCCCGCAGCCCGCGAGCTGGGGCCCCCCGGCGAGGTCGATGCCCTCCGTCACGAGCCCCCGCCGCCCCGCCCCGCCGTCCTCGGTCCACACCTCCGGCGGCGCGCCGGTCAGCTCCTCCAGGAGCCCGGTGTCGAAGACGCGCGCCCCCGTGCGCTCGCCGTAGAGCAGGGTCACGTCGAGGCCGGCCCGGCGCGCCTCGCCGGCCAGGAAGATGAAGGGCGCGAGCCCGACGCCCCCCGCGACGCACTGAAGCGGACGGCCCCGCTCGAGGCGGAACGGCCGGCCGAGGGGGCCCAGCAGCAGGGCCTCGTCCCCCGGGCGAAGACGGGCCATGCGGCGGGTGCCGGCCCCGAAGGCGCGCAGCAGCAGGCCCACCCGGCCGTCCTCCGACCGCCATCCCACCGAGAACGGCCGGGGCAGGAAGGGGGCGCCGGTGTCCTCCAGCCCGAAGCCGATCATCACGAACTGGCCGGGCACGCTGCGGGCGGCGATCTCCGGGCTCTCCAGCACGAGCCACCAGGTCTCCTCGGCCACCTCCCGGTTGGAGACCACCGGGGCCCAGTGCCGGACGGGCGGGCGGTCCCGGGCCTCCTCCCGCGCCCCCGGCCCGAAGAGCTCCGGACGCGACGCCGACGCGCCGGCCGAGGCGGAGAGCGTCACGTCCGGGCGGGGGGGGCGGTCGCGGACCTCAGCGGCTGGCGGTCTGGACCCCGCCGCGCCGCTCCCACTCCTCGAAGTAGGCCGCGACGGCGTCGGCCACGCTGCGGGCGACCTGCGCCTGGCCCTCCGCGCTCGCCAGGAAGCGCTCGGAGGCGGGGTTGGAGAGGAAGCCGGCCTCGACCAGCGCCGAGGGCATGCTCGCCGTCGCGCCCATGAGTACGTAGAAGCCGGCCTGCTTGACCCCCCGGTCCGAGCCGGGATGTCGCGACCGCAGCCGGTTCTGGATGTGCCCGGCCAGGAAGTTCGACTCCCGGGCGTAGGCCTGCTGGTCCTTGCTGGTGAGGATGTACTCGACCTGCTGCTCGTGCGTCCACTCGCTGTCCTCCTGGTACTGGATCGCGGCGTTCTCCCGCATCGCCACCCGACGCGCCTCCTCGGTCCGGGCCTCGCCCAGGAAGTAGGTCTCGAAGCCCCGGACCCCGGAGCTGGGGGCCGAGTTGGCGTGGATCGAGAGGAAGAGGTCGGCGTCCCGCTCCACCGCGATGCGCGACCGCTCCTCCAGCGGGATGAACCGGTCGTCGTCCCGGGTGAGGCTGACCTCGATCCCCTCCCTCTCCTCGAGGTGGTCGCGGATCCTCCGGGCGATCTGGAGCACCACCGTCTTCTCCCGCGTGCCCCGCGGCCCGAGGGCGCCCGGGTCCCTCCCGCCGTGACCCGGGTCCAGAACCACCCGCCACGGCCCCGAGTCGCCCGGCCCCGCCCCTCCGGAGGCGGCGCCGGTCGCCGCCCGGGCGCCGCCGACCCCGAGGCCCGCGACGGCCAGAAGGCGCACCGGCACCCAGAGCTCCCCGCCCCGGAGGTAGGGGGCGTTCGGGAGCTGCCGGACCCGCTCGCCCAGCCGGACGAAGGGGCTGCCCGCCGTGGCCGACACGGGGCTGCCGTCGAGGCTCGCCCGGAGGGTCGGGCCCACGGCGCGGACGCCCTCGAGCCCGGTTCCGGCCAGCGCCGACGCCGGGATCGCCGGGAAGCCCCTGTGCCGCTCGGCCCGCTCCTCCAGCTCCGCCGGGAGGTCCGCGCCCGACTTGCCCACGGCCGTCGCCGGCGCGGGAAGGGCCATGGCCACGGCCGCGGCCACCTGGCTCGCTAGGGGCGCCGGCCG
>CAYZLN010000193.1:0-3781 GCA_964479295.1 uncultured Gemmatimonadota bacterium | reverse complement strand
AGGACCCGCCGTCCCTCCGGGGCCGGATCCCCGCCCTCCTCCGGCCTGAGATCGGAATGCAGCTCCACGCGTCCTCCTCGCTCTCGTCGGCTCGACCGGCCCGCGTCCGCGGCTCCGGGCCCCTCGTCCGCGGGGGCGTCGCTCCTCCCGGTCCCGGGTCGGGCCGCCCCGGCCGCCCGGCGGATGAGACGCGACGTGGAGCGTCCCTCGAGCCGCGGCACGAGCTCGACGCGTCCGCCGGCCGCCTCCACCGCCTCCCGGCCGGCCACCTCCTCCGCCCGGTAATCGTCCCCCTTCACGAGCACGTCCGGCACCACCTGTCCGACCAGGGCCCCGGGGGTCTCCTCGTCGAAGATCGTGACGGCGTCCACCGGCCGCAGCGAGGCGACCAGCGCGGCGCGGTCGGCCGCCGGCTGCAGGGGCCGCCCGGGGCCCTTCACCCTGCGCGCCGACTCGTCGCCGTTGACCCCCACGAGGAGTCGGTCGCCGAGGGACGAAGCCCGCTCCAGGCAGTGGACGTGGCCGGGGTGGAGGAGGTCGAAGACCCCGTTGGTGAAGACCACCGTCCCGTCGCGGGAGGCGCCGAAGCGGCGGACGGCCTCCTCCCTCGTCAGCACGGGAGCCGTCGCCTCCCCCCCACGCCCGCGCCCCGGGTCCCGGCCGCTCACCCGGCCTGCCGCTCCAGCTCGTCGAGGATCTCGTCGGCACCCATCTCCAGCATCCGCCGCCCCAGGCTCCGGCCGAGGCGCTCCGGGCGTCCGGCCTCGCCGGCCGCCGTCTCCCGGACCTGCCGCCGGCCGTCCGGCGAGAGCACCGCCGCGTGCAGACGCAGCTCGTCCCCCGCCAGGGTCGCCCGGGCGCCGATGGGCACGTGGCACCCGCCCTCCACCTCGGCCAGGAACGCCCGCTCGGCGGTCACCTCGGCCGCCACCGCCGGCTCCTGGACGCCGTCCACCGCCCGCCGGGCGCGCCGGTCGCCCGACCGCCCCTCGACCCCCAGGGCTCCCTGCGCAGGCGCCGGCAGCCACTCCGGCGGCTCCAGGTACTGCGAGATCGTCGACTCGATCCCGAGCCGGCGGAGGCCGGCCGCGGCGAGGATCACCGCGTCGTAGTCGTCGCCCCGCGCCTTCTCGACGCGGGTCTCCACGTTGCCCCGGATGGGAGCGACGGAGCAGTCGGGGCGGCGCGCCAGGAGCTGCGCCCGGCGGCGCAGCGACGACGTTCCCACCACGCTCTCCGCCGGCAGCTCGTCGACGCCTCCCTCGCCGCCGGGCCACACGAGCACGTCCCGGGCGTCGGCCCGCTCGGGCACGCCCATCGTGGTCAGCCCCTCCGGGAGCTCCGTGGGCAGGTCCTTCAGGGAGTGCACGGCCAGGTCCACCTCGCCCCGGAGGAGGGCCGACTCCAGCTCGGCGGTGAAGACCCCCTTGCCCCCCAGCTCGGGAATCGAGACGTCGGGCCGGCGGTCGCCGCGGGTGTCGATGGTCCGCACCTCGGTCTCCAGGTCGGGCCACCGCTCCGCCAGGAGCTCGGCGACGCGGTCCGCCTGCCACCGCGCCAGGCGGGATCCTCTCGTTCCGAGCACGAGCCGGCCCGTGGGCGGGGACGGGGCGTCCGTCACGGGCGGCCTCCCGGGTCCGCCCGGCGCGCCTCCGGGGACGGGGGACGGGCCGCTGCCACCCGCGCCCCCGGCGTCCGGCTCATGGCTCCGGTATCTCGCTCCCGCCGGAGGCCTCCGCCGGAGCGGCCTTCGCCTGCCGCTCGAAGATCACCTTCAGCATGGGCGGCGCGAGGAACGTGGTCAGGATGACCATGATGAGGATGGCGCTGTACACCTCGCTCGACAGCACCCCTTCCGCCAGGCCGATGGAGGCGAAGATCAGGCCCACCTCGCCCCGCGGCACCATCCCCATGCCCACCGCGAGGCTGCTGACCTCGGGGTCCCGCACCGAATAGCCGGCGACCACCTTGGTGACCACCGCGATGAGCGTCAGGATGCCGCCGACGGCGAGCACCCCGGTCGAGAAGTCCTCGGCCCCGGGCACGAAGAGCATGACGTTGACCGGAACCCCCACCCAGACGAAGAAGAGGGGCGTGAAGACGTCGGCCACCGGCTCCACGCGCTCCACCACCGTGTCGAACTGGTTGGTGGAGGAGAGGACGATCCCCGCGGCGAAGGCGCCGATGATCATGGCCGACCCCACCATGTCGGCGAGCGCGCCCACCAGAAGGGCGAAGGAGAGCGCGGCCACCAGCAGCACGCCCCGGACCCGCATCTTGTCGACGAGGTCGAAGAGGGTGGGCGCGGCCCAGCGTCCGATCACCACGGCCACGATCAGGAAGCCGAAGGCGACGACGATGCTCTGCACGACGCTCATGACGGTCACGGCGGCCCCGCCCACCAGGCCCGCCACCACGCCCAGGAGAACGATTCCCAGGACGTCGTCGATCACCGCGGCCCCGATGATCACCCGGGCCTCGGAGGTGTGGATCCGATCCAGGTCGGTGAGCACGCGGGCCGTGATGCCCACCGAGGTCGCCGTGAGCGTGGCCCCGACGAAGATGGCCACCGCCCAGAAGTCGACTCCCGGAGGGTGGGTGCCGATCTGCGGGTCGGCGTAGTACCAGTAGAGGAAGCCCAGGCCCGCGGGGAGCAGGATCCCGATCACCCCCACCGCCGTCGCGGACCCGCCGACGCGGAAGAGCTCGTCCAGGTCCGTCTCGAGGCCGATCTCGAAGAGGAGGATCGCCACCCCGATCTCGGCGAGGACCTCGAAGACGTGGGCCAGCGTCGTGCCGGCCTCCGGTCCCGGGATGACGCCCAGCAGGCTGCCTCCCAGGATCACCCCGGCCAGGAGCTCCCCGAGCACCGCGGGCTGTCCGAGGCGCTCGAACCCCTCCCCGAGCACCTTGGCCATGAGCAGGGCGGTGATGAGGACCAGGAAGATCCGGGGGATGTCCGGGCCGCCTCCGTGCCCGCCCCCGCCCTCGGCCTCCTGACCCGAGGCCCCGGCCTCGTGTCCGGCCTCCTCCTGCGCCTGCCCCCCGGAGGCCTCCTCCTGCGTCTCAGATCCGGGGGGGAGCGCCTCCCGCGGGGCGTCCGCTCCGGCCGTGGCCGGCGACGCGGTCGGGGCCGGCCCGGCCCGGACGGCGGCCGGTGCCGTCGAGGCAGCCGCGGCCTCCACGCCGGGTCCGGCGGCCAGTGCCGCGCCGATCAGCAGCGCCAGGACGGCGCTTCCGGCGACCCGCGCCGCCAGCTCTCGTACGAAGGTGCTGCGAGGGTCCATCTCGTTCACCGGTCGTCTCCTCCGCCCGCGTGTCGGTCTCCAAGTCGCCCGCCCGGAGCACATCCGGCCCGCCGTGATCGGCGATCCCGACGGCTGCTGCTACCACTGGGACTGAGCGCCGTTGACGATCTTCTGAACGAGGTTCTCCAGCGCGAGGCGCCGGCCCGTGTCCTCGGTCTCGTTCTCCGGGGCGTACTCCCCCGACCCTGTCACCGACTGGGAAGACCAGATCGCCCGGTCGCGAGCGACGTCGTAGATCTCGACCGAGGCGCGAATGGAGACCCGACGCTGGAACACCTGGGCCCCCTGCCCTTCCTGCGCCTCGAAGTTCAAAGCCTCGTCATCGTATCCGGTGATGGTGGCCCTGACAATCGCGTCCGCCTGATTCTCGGCGGCGAGCTGCGCCCCGAGCCTGCCGGTCACCGCCTCGGTGACCTGACTCGTGAAGTCGTCCACCAGCGCGAACTGCGACGTCTGGTTCTCCACCGGGGGAA
>CAYZLN010000192.1:0-3798 GCA_964479295.1 uncultured Gemmatimonadota bacterium | reverse complement strand
ACCCTCCGCATCGGCTCGGTCAGGGGTGCTCCGCACACTCCCTCGCCGACGCGGAGGGTCCCCGGTCGCGTGGGGCGGTCCGGGCCTGGGACGAGTTCGTCCGATCGCAGCACTCCGAAGAGTCAGGAGGTCCACGGGACAGCCGTCCTGACGCTTTCGTGTGTCAGTTACTCCCGGAGATGGTGCGGCCGGCCGGAGTGCGGGAAGTGATATCGGGATCCGGGGTCACCGGCGCTCCCCTGAGGTGCTCGGCGAGATGATCGGCGCCTGAAGGCCGACTCCATCGTCCCTCCAGCGCCCTTTTCTCCTTGCGGACCGGCCGCCGGTCGCCGAGCCTCCCCGGCCACCGCCCCTCCCTTTCTCCCCCGACTCCGGAGGGATCCTGCCATGGCCTGGATCGAGACGACGGACGCGGAGCGGGCCGGGGGCCTGCGGAAGCTGCTGGCCCGCGGCATCGAGCGCTTCCACGGAGGGTTCCTGCCGGGGATCTTCCGGATCCTCCTGGTGGACCTGCAGCTCCTCGGCGCCAGCGGCTGGCTCTACCGACACCTGCACCTCCGGAACTCCGGCTCCCTCTCCACCCTGCAGAGGGAGATGGTGGCCACCGTGGTCAACGGGAAGATCGACGGCGCCGCTTGACTGGGCCAGCACACGGCGGCCGTGCGCCGCCTCACCGGCGACGAGCACCTGGACATGGACTTCGCCACGGAGTGGCCGGAGTACGACCTGGACGAGCGGACCCGGGCCCTGCTCGCCTACGCCACCAGGCTCACCGAGGCGCCGGCCCGGGTCACGGAGGAGGACGTCGACCGGCTCCGTGAGGCGGGCTGGGACGAGGAGGGCGTCTACCGGGCGACGGCCCTGATCTCGTTCTTCAACTTCAGCGGCCGTCTGGAATCGGCCTCGGGGCTCCCGCCGGACGAGATCCCGGACGACGCGGCCTACTGGGGGCTGATCGACGGATAGGAGCCCGCCGTCGGCCGGGTCCCGGCCGCCCCCTCTCCAGAGGTGGGTCCGGTGCCGTCGGCTCTTCCCTTGACAGCGCCCTATACATAAATAATAATTGATCTATCATGGACGACGGAACCGACGACCGGCTGGCCGAAGCGTTCGACGCCCTGGGCGACGTGCGCCGTCTCCGGGCGCTGCGCTTCATCGCCGACCGCGACCCTTCCGCGCCGGGGGCGGACGAGGCCGTGTGCGCCTGCCACGTGCAGGAGCACCTGGGCCTCTCGCAGCCGGCGACGAGCTACCACATGAAGGTGCTCCGGCAGGCCGGCCTGGTGACGGCCGAGAAGCGCGGCCGCTGGGTCCACTACCGGGTCTCGCGGGAAGGGGTGTCTGCGCTCACGGCGTTCCTCGACGAGCTGGCCGAGGCGACGCCGGCGCCCGCGGACGCAGTGGCGTAGCCGGCCCGCTGGCAGCGCTCCCCCGAACCGGGGGCACGCGACCTCGCGTCGTGGAGGCCGGTCCCCGGTGCGCGCCGCCGGCCGGACCGGCCGCCAGGGAAGGCGACCGGCGCGGACCGCGGCCGGCCGGGGCCGTCGCCCGGGCAGCATCGCCGGGGCGCCGTCGTCGCGTGGCCGTACAGATAAATATATTTACATGAATCGAGGAGGACGAGATGGAGCCCTTCGCCTGCTGCACCCCGCCGCATCTGCTCGACGCACGGTCCGCGGACGGCGACCCGGGGAAGGCCGGGTCCCCGAGAGACGGGTCCGTCGACCGGGACGGCGCCGGGGACGGAGGCGGCGACCTCCCCGTCGCCGTGATCGGCGCCGGCCCGGTGGGCCTCGCCGCCGCGGCGCACCTGGCGCGGCGCGACCTGCCCGCGGTGGTCCTGGAGGCGGGGCCCGGCCCGGGCGCGTCGGTCCGGGAGTGGGGCCACGTCCGCCTCTTCTCGCCGTGGGAGCTCTGCGTGGACCCGGTGGCCGCGGAGATGCTCGAGGCGACGGGTTGGGAGCCGCCGACGTCGTGCGAGCTGCCGACGGGCGACGAGCTCGTCGAGCGCTACCTGGAGCCCCTGGCCGGGCTGCCGGCGATCCGGCGCGCGATCCGGTACGGCCACCGCGTCGTGGGCGTCACCCGCGAGGGCCGGGACCGCCTCAAGGGCGCCTCGGCCGGGGACCGCGCCGCAGTCCCGTTCCTCGTCCGATACGAGGCCGACGACGGGCTGGGGCACCTCCGCGCCCGGGCGGTGATCGACGCCTCCGGGACCTGGACCCGGCCGCGCCCGCTGGGGGCCGACGGCCTTCCGGCGGTGGGCGAAGCGGAGGCCGCCGACCGCGTCCGGTACGGCATCCCCGACGTCCGGGGCGACGACCGGGAGCGGTACGCGGGGGCGAGGACCGCGGTCGTGGGCGCCGGCCACTCGGCGGCCAACGTCCTGCTGGACCTCGTGCGCCTCGCCGAGGAGGCCCCGGACACCGAGCCCGTGTGGGTCCTGCGCGGGGAGGCGCCGGAGCGGGCGTTCCGTGAATCCGAGGACGACGAGCTCGCCGCCCGGGGCGCCCTCGAGCGGAGGCTCCGCGAGCTCGTCGAGGGCGGGCGGGTCGAGGCGGTGGCGGGCTTCGGCACCCGGGCCGTGGAGCGCACGAAGGACGCGGTCGTCCTCCGGGACGGCGACGGCCGCGCCCTCCGGGCCGACCGGGTCGTCGGCGTTACGGGCTTCCGTCCCGACCTGGAGATGCTCCGGGAGCTCAGGCTCGAGCTCGACCCGGCCACCGGGGTCCCACGGGACCTGGGCCCGCTCATCGATCCGAACGTCCACTCCTGCGGAACGGTGCCCCCGCACGGCGAGGAGGAGCTCCGGCACCCGGAGCCCCGGTTCTACGTCGTCGGCATGAAGAGCTACGGCCGGGCGCCGACGTTCCTGCTTCCGACGGGCTACGAGCAGGTCCGCTCGGTGGTGGCCTCCCTCGCCGGCGACGATGAGGCGGCCGCAAGGGTGGAGCTCGAGCTGCCGGGTACGGGGGTCTGCTCGGCGGACGCCGCGCTGGCGGCGGACGGGGAGGCGCCGGAGCCGGCCCCCGCGGAGGCCTGCTGTGGCTGACGAACCACCGGCTGAGGACCCGATCCACACCCAGGCGGTGCGGGCCGGCTCGGACCCGGAGCGGGACCTCGGCGGCCTGGCGCCGGGGCTGCACCGCTCGTCGACCTACGGCTTCGAGGCGGCCGACCGGGCCTCGGCCGTCCACGAGGGCGAGGAGCCCGGCCACTTCTACGGCCGCATGGGCACCCCGACCCAGCAGGCCCTGGAGGAGGCCGTCGCCGACCTGGAGGGCGCCGAGGCCGGCCTGGCCTTCGCCTCGGGGATGGCGGCGATCTCGAGCCTGCTCTTCACCCTCCTGGAGCCGGGCGACCACGTGGTGGCCCCGGCCTCGCTCTACGCCACCACCGCCTCGCTGCTCGACGGCCTGCTGGAGCGGCACGGCGTCTCCGCGAGCTACGTCGACGGCACGGATCCGGACGCCTTCGCCGGGGCCCTCCGTGAGGAGACCCGCGTCCTGTGGGTGGAGTCGCCGGCGAACCCGACCCTCGACCTCGTGGACCTGGAGGCCGTCGCCCGGCTGGGCCGGGAGCGGGGGGTCACGACGGTGGCCGACAACACCTTCGCGACCCCGGTCGTCCAGCGCCCCCTGGAGGCCGGCGTCGAGGTGGTGGTGCACAGCGCCACCAAGTACCTGGGCGGGCACGGCGACGTCGTGGCCGGCGCGCTGGCCGGGCCGCGCGACCTGCTCGAGCGGGTGCGGTGGGAGACGCTGAAGCACCTGGGCGGGGTGATCTCGCCCGACGCCG
>CAYZLN010000191.1:1898-3802 GCA_964479295.1 uncultured Gemmatimonadota bacterium | reverse complement strand
GTGCGCAACGTCCGCGCCACCCCTCGCGCCGCGGCCGACCTCACGGCCGACACGCGGGTACGGGGAGCGAGACGCGAGACCCCCGACCGACGCGGTCGAGAACGCCAGCCCGGAGGGAGCAGCTCGAGGCAGCATGACGATCGAAGCCGACCCGACCGATGAGCTCCGCGACGCCTGCTCCGGACAGCCGTACCGGGCGCTGGTGGAGCTCTACGCCGTCCGGCACGACCCCGACGGGCTCGAGGCGCAGATCCGCTCGGTGCTGCACCGCTTCTCCCCCGGCACGGGGCGGGGCGCCCAGCGGTTCTACAACCTGTGGAACCTGAAGGGACAGGACCGCGAGATCCTCGACCTCGACTGCCGCGAGGCGATGGACCGGCTCGTCGAGGACGCCCGCCGGCGCCTGCCCGGCGATCCGGGGAGCGAGGACCTGCTCCGGGCCTTCCGGCTCGTGACCCTCGGGCTGGCCCTCACCGCCTCGCTCTTCCCCGACGCCCGCACGTCGATGGGCGTCCGGACGGCCGGGGAGCTGCGGGTCGGCCGCGCCGAGGACGAGGGCTGACCGGCCGATGGCGGCACGGCCGACGGACGGCGACGGCGCCGGGTCCCCCGGGGGCGGCGGCGACGCGCCCCTGGACCTCGGGGTGATCGGTGCCGGCCCCTGCGGGATCGCCGTCGGGGTGGCGGCCCGGAAGGAGGGGCTGCGGTGCAGGCTCTGGGACAAGGGGCCGCTGACGGCCTCCCTGGTGGACTACCCGCCCTACATGACCTTCTTCAGCACCGCCGACAACCTGGAGATCGGCGGCGTCCCCTTCACGATCGCACGGGGCAAGCCCGGCCGGGAGGACGCGCTGGCCTACTACCGGCGCGTGGCCGACCACTTCGATCTGGACGTGCACCAGCACGAGGAGGTCCGGGAGGTCTCCGGCGACCACCGCGAGGGGTTCGAGCTGGAGACGCGCACCCGGCGGGGGCGGCGGCACCGGTACCGGGCCCGCCGCGTGGTCGTGGCCACCGGGTCGTTCCACGAGCCGAACCGGCTCGACGTGCCGGGGGAGGAGCTGGAGAAGGTCCGGCACCACTACGACGAGCCGCATCCCTACTGGGACCAGGACGTGGTCGTCGTCGGCGGGGGCAACTCCGCCGTCGAGTCGGCGCTGGAGCTCTGGCGGGCCGGCGCCCGGGTCGACTTCGTCCACTTCGCCCACGAGCTCGACCCCGGCGTCAAGCCCTGGATCCGGCCCGACATCGAGAACCGGTTCGAGGAGGGGAGCATCCCCGTCCACTGGGGGACGCGGGTCGAGGAGGTGACCCCCGGGACGGTGGTCCTCCGGGACGTGGAGACGGGCTCGACGCGGACGCTCGAGAACGACTGGGTCTTCGCCATGACCGGGTGGAAGCCGGACCCCCGGCTCCTGAGGAGCCTCGGCGTCGAGGTGGACGAGGAGACCCGGGTCCCGGAGCACGACCCCGAGACCCTGGAGACGAACGTGCCCGGCGTCTACGTGGCCGGGGTCATCGTCGCCGGCGACGACGCCAACAGGATCTTCATCGAGAACGGGAAGCATCACGGCCGCCGCATCGTGTCGCACGTCGCGGGGGGACGCCCCACGGTCGGCGCCGCCGACGGCGATGCCTGACCGGGCGCCGGGGGCCGGACGCTGGCTCCGGGCGCTGGCCCTCGGCGCCGTGGCCGCGGCCGTTTCGGGCGCGCCCGCGAGCGGACAGTCCGTCGGGGGGGACGGGGAGGCAGGACCGCCGCTGGCCGTGGAGCTCCGGGCCGACCGGGTCGGGTTCACCCTCCCGAGGGAGGTGAGCGTCCGGCTGACCCGGCCGGCCCACGTCGCCGTCTTCGAGGTGCGGCCGGGGATCGGGAGCGTCCTCCGCTACCCGGACGCGCGCCG
>CAYZLN010000191.1:0-1798 GCA_964479295.1 uncultured Gemmatimonadota bacterium | reverse complement strand
CCGGCGATCTGCTCGACCAGGCCTCCGTCCTCCTCGACCAGCGCCACGGAGACCTCGACGTCCTCGAGGAGCAGCCGCGGCCCGTACAGCTCCCAGTGGACGCCCACGGCGGCCCCCGGCCGCAGCGGGCCCGGGCCCCGGACCGATCCGAGCACCTCCTCCAGGGGCCCCCGGGCCGGGGCGTCGGGCTCCAGCAGCAGGAGGTCGGAGAGGCCGGGGACGCCTTCCGGGCGCCGGGAGAGGCGGAGCCCGTAGCGCGAGCGGTCGGCCACGGCCGCCCGCCGCTGGAGGACCTCCACCGAGACGAGGTGGGGCCGGGACGGGACCCGCACCGCCAGCCCGCCGGACAGGGCCCCCTCCCGGCGGTCCTCCGACGCGGCGCCCGCCGCCGACGGGGAGTCGAGCGCGGCCACCGGGACCAGGCGCAGGAGCGCCTCGCGGGCCGGCCCGGACGCGCCGGCCCGCCGCGCGTCCCCGGCGGAGTCCCCCGGCGGGGGCCGCGACCCGGCGTCCTCCCCGCCGCTGCTACCTTCCGCCGGCTCCGCCCCGTAAGCGGCCACGACGACGGTGGTGTCCCCGCGGGGGAACGTCGCCAGCCGGTGGGGGAGCCGGCGCACCGTGTCGGCGTACGGGGGCGCGTAGGTCGAGTGCGGCCGCCGGGCGTCCAGCCGCCACCCGTCCTCCCCGGCCCGGCCCGGCCGGAGGATCGCCCCGGGCGCCGGCACGAAGCTCAGGGCGCTCGGCGGGTGGTGGCCGACCACGATCGGCTCCGGGTCGACCCTCGAGGGCGACGGGGGCTCGCGCCGGTACTCCACGGGCAGGCCGTAGCGGAGGGTCAGCTCCTCGAGCCCGTCGGTCCAGAAGCGGCCGAACGGCGTCGCCGCGTCCCGCCGGAGCCGCACCTCGACCGTCCGGGAGAGGTGCTCGGTGCGGCGGTCGTTGCCCGGCACCAGGTACAGGGGATCGGACAGCCTCCACGTCCTCCGCGCCAGCCGCCGCCGCTCGGCCGGCCCGCTCTCCTCCCAGCGCCCGGCCGCGTCGCCCTCGAGCAGCACGGAGAGGTCCCGCCACCCCCGCCGCCGCTCCCCGTCCATGGCGCGGCCCGCCGAGCGGAAGGCCTCGAGGGCCTCGCCGAAGCGGCCGGACTCGTGGAGGACCCGGCCGGCGAGGGCCCGGCACCACCACGCGGCGGCCCGGCACCGCTCCGCCGCCCGGAGCGCCTCGTCGTCCCGTCCCGCCTCCAGGAGGTATCGCACGCGCTGGCCGATCAGCCAGTCCGACGCCGGGACGGACTCGAGGGCCGTGGCCAGGTGCTCCAGCAGCCGGTCGCGCTCGCGCCCGACGCTCCGGGGCTCCTCCGTGAGCTCGAAGTCGTCGCCGTCGTCGTGCCACAGGCAGTACCGGCCCACGATCTCGTCGCACCGGGAGGCGGCGGAGCCCCCGGCGTAGGGGAGCCGGCGGCGGCGATGCCGCTCGAAGTCGCGCTGCCGGTCCTCGGCCTCGTCCAGGACCCGCTCGGCGCCGGGAATCGTGTCGGGGAGGCCCGCGCCGGCGCCGGCGCCCCCCGGCCCCGCCGCTGCCGGAGGAGCCGCCCCCGCCAGCCCCAGGGCCGCCGCGACGGCGGGCAGCCCGACCGAGAGGGCCGCGGCCCGGACGCCGCGGTCCGGGCCGGCCCGGGCCCCGCCCGCGCCGGGGACCGTACGGTCGGCTCGGGGACGAGGGCTCATGGCTCGGGCGCGGAATCTCGTGGCCGGGGCGCGGGGCGACGCGGCGTCCGCCGCCGCGGGACAAGCTAACG
>CAYZLN010000190.1:0-3849 GCA_964479295.1 uncultured Gemmatimonadota bacterium | reverse complement strand
GTCCCCTACGGGCCGACCTTCGGCACCCGCCACCTCTTCGCCGACCTCGAGCGCACGGAGTTCTCGATGCAGACCCGGCTCAGCGCCGCCTTCACCCCCGACCTGAGCCTGCAGCTCTTCGCCCAGCCGCTGATCTCGGCCGGCGACTTCACCACCTACAAGCAGCTCGCCCGGCCGGCGAGCTTCGACTTCCGGCGCTTCGACGAGGGCGCGGCCGCGACGACGGAGGGCGGGGTCGTCTGCCGCGGCGGGGCCACCTGCGTGTCGGACGGGACGCGCCACGTCGACTTCGACGGCGACGGCGCGCCCGACGCCTCCTTCCCCGACCGGGACTTCAACCTCCGGTCGCTGCGGGGCAACGCCGTGCTCCGGTGGGAGTACCGGCCCGGGTCGACGCTCTTCGTGGTGTGGCAGCAGGACCGCCGCGACGAGGCGCCGACGGGCCGCTTCGACCTCTCCCGCGACGTGGACGGCCTCCTCGGGGCGCCGGCCGAGAACACCTTCATCGTGAAGCTCAGCCACTACGTCGACCTGTGACCGGCGGAGACGGCAGCCCGGGCCGCTCGCTCACCGCCCTGGACGGGGCGGTCGTGGTGGTGGGGGTCGTGCTCGGGGTCGGCATCTTCCGCAGCCCCTCGGTGGTGGCCGCCAACAGCGGCGACGCCCTGCTCTTCCTGGGCCTCTGGGTGGCGGGGGGCGCCATCTCGCTGGTGGGGGCGCTCTGTTACGCCGAGCTGGCCACCGCCTACCCCGACGCCGGGGGCGAGTACCACATCCTGGGCCGGACCTACGGCTGGCCGGTGGGCTTCCTGGTGGCCTGGTCGCGGATGACCGTGATCCAGACGGGCTCCATCGCCATCCTCGCCTACGTCTTCGGCGACTACGCCGCGGCGGTGGTTCCGCTGGACGGCGCCGGGCCGCCGGTCTGGGCGGCGGGGGTCGTGGTGGCGCTCACCGGGGTGAACGTGGCGGGGCTGCGGCCGGGGCGCTGGACCCAGTACGTCCTCACCGGCGGGGCGGTGGCGGCCCTCGTCGGGGTGGTGGTCGCCGGGTTCTTCCTCCCCGCGTCCGGGGCGCCGGCGCCCTCGCCCGACCCGGCGGCGGGGGCGGAGGGGGGGTCGGTGGGGCTGGCCCTCATCTTCGTCCTCCTCGCCTTCGGCGGCTGGAGCGAGGGGGCCTACGTCTCGGCCGAGATCCGCGACCGGAGCCGGGGGATCGGCCGGGTGCTGCTGTGGGGAACCGGGGCGATCACGCTCCTCTACCTCCTGGCGAACGCGGCCTTCCTGGCCGGGCTCGGGCTCGAGGGGGTGGCCGCCTCGGACGCGGTGGCCGCCGACCTGCTCGAGCGGGTGGCCGGGCCCTGGGGGCGCCGGGCCGTGAGCGGGGCGATCATCCTGGCCGCCCTCTCCTCGGCCAACGCCACCGTCCTCACCGGCGCCCGGAGCAACTACGCCCTGGGCCGCGACTGGCCGCTCTTCGGCCTCCTCGGCCGGTGGCGGGAGGACCGGGAGGCGCCCGTCCCCGCCCTGCTGGCCCAGGGCGCGATCGCGCTCCTGCTGGTCGGCTTCGGGGCGGTCCAGAGGAGCGGCTTCGAGGCCATGGTGGAGTACACGGCCCCGGTCTTCTGGCTCGTGCTGCTCTTCACCGGGGCGGCGGTGATCGTCCAGCGCCGCCGCGACCCCGGGGCCGAGCGGCCGTACCGGGTCCCGGCCTACCCGCTCACCCCGCTCCTCTTTTGCGCTTCGGCCGCGTACATGGTCTACTCCAGCGTGCAGAACGCCGGCGACGGGGCCCTGCTGGGGCTGGCCGTGATGGCCCTGGGGCTGCCGTTCCTCTGGATCACCGACCCCGACCCGGCTTCGGGGCGGGGAGACGACGACCGTTCCTAGACGACCCGGACCACGAACCCGCGCCCGGCGTCGGCCGGGCCCCGCGAGAGGAGAGACGTCGATGCGAGACACGGACAAGCGACCGGCACGGAGACGGAGCACGGAGACGGGCACGGGACGCCCGGCGGTGGCGCTGCTCGCCGTGGCGGGGCTGCTGGCCGCCCTCGCCGCCCCCGGGCCGGCGGCGGCCCAGGAGGACGACCTGGACGTCCCCTACGTCCCCACCCCCATGCCGGTGGTGGAGCAGATGCTGGAGCTGGCCGAGCCGACGGCGGAGGATTCGCTCTACGACCTGGGCTCGGGCGACGGGCGGATCGTCGTCGAGGCGGCCGAGCAGTTCGGCACGCCCGGCATCGGGGTCGAGATCGACTCCTCCCGGGTGGCGATGGCCCGGAACAACGCCCGGAAGGCGGGGGTCGAGGACCTCGTGCGCTTCATCCGCGGCGACCTGTTCGAGGTGGACGTCAGCCCGGCCACGGTGGTCACCCTGTACCTGCTCACCAGCGTGAACCTGGATCTGCGCCCCAAGCTCTTCCGCGAGCTGCGGCCCGGGACGCGCGTGGTCTCGCACGACTTCGACATGGGCGAGTGGGCCGCGGACACCGTGGTGAAGATCCCCGACGAGAACTCGACGGTCCACTTCTGGGTGATGCCGGCCCAGGTGCAGGGCCGCTGGACCTTCCGCCTGCCGGGCGGGGCGTCGGCCGAGGTCGAGATCGACCAGAAGTTCCAGGAGCTCAGGGCCGAGGCCGCCGGCGGCGGGGTGGGCGTGGACACCGCCCGGGTGGAGGGCGAGCGGGTCCGGTTCACGCTGACCGGCGTGGACGGGGCCCGCGGCGGGACGCTGGAGCTGGAGGGCACGGCCTCCGGGGGGCGGATGACCGGGACGACGGCCGACGGGTCGGCGTGGTCGGCCGAGCGGACCTCCGGCGCCGACTGGCCCATCGACGCGTGGAGGTCGTCCGCCGCGAAGCGCTGACCCGGCGCCGGTCCGGATCAGGCCTCCCCGCCCTCCACGCCCCGCTCGCGGGCCAGCTCCAGCAGCCGCCTCACGCCCCACTTCCTGAGGAGCGCGTCCACCGACGTCTCCTCCTCGTCGGCCAGCCGGTTCACCGTCCGCCACTCCCGCTCGGTGACGCGGACGCCCAGGGTGCGGGTCCTGGGCGTGCGGCGCTCCCCCGACGGTTGACGCTCGCGGTCGTCGTGTGCCATCGTTAACGCAGTGTTAACGGAAAGATCCTTCCCGGCCGGGGGCCGTCGCGGACCCGGACGCGGGGCGGCCGGCGGTGTGCGCCGACATGTTAACAAGTCGGGTAATACGTGTCAATTAATACGCGATGACCACGCTCGGAGATCGCCTGAAGCGGGCCCGGCGGGACGCCGGATTCAGCACCCGGGAGCTGGCGTCGGCCCTGGTGGAGCGCCGGGGGCTGGAGATCTCCTACGGCACGGTGGCGAAGTACGAGCGCGGGGAGTCGCTGCCCCGGGCGGACTACATCGTGGCGGTCTGCGAGGTGTGCGACGTCCATCCGCTCTGGCTGCTCACCGAGAAGGGCCGGGCGGACTGGGGCGAGGAGATGCGGGGGGACGCCTACGCCGAGGGGATGATCGACGCCGCCGAGAAGGTGCTCGAGGGGCTGCGGGAGCTGCCGGCGTTCCGGCGGGCGGCGCGGCTGGCCCCGGAGGCGGCGGAGGAGTGGCGGGAGGCGACCGGCCGCTTCATCCAGGTGGTGCGCGAGACGTCGGAGGCCGACCGGCCGTGAGGTCGGCGGGCGGCCCCGGTCCCCTCCTCCGGGAGCCCGCCCCCCCGGATCCCGACGGCCACGCCGGTGTGATGTAGGGCGCCGGCAGGTCCTGCGCCGCCCGTCGCGCGGCCTGCCGGCGCCGAGCCCGCCGCGCGACCTCGACCGGGGACCCCGAGACGACGATGGCAGCGAGTGCGCCAGGCAGGAGTCGGGAG
>CAYZLN010000189.1:0-3905 GCA_964479295.1 uncultured Gemmatimonadota bacterium | reverse complement strand
TGCCGGACGCAGACGCGGCCGCCGAGACCGACCCGGCGCACGTCGAGGACGCCGTCGAACCCGGCCCGCCGGCTGACCCCGAGACGGGTCCGCCTGACGACGGTCCGCCCGCTGACAACGAGACCGGCCCGCCCGGAGCGGACCGGGACGCCCCGCCCGCCCTCGTGTTCCGGGGCGTGCGCCTCTTCGACGGGGAGCGCGTCCGCGAGGACGTGGACGTGCTCGTGGAGGGGGACCGCATCGCGGCGGTGGGCCGGGACGTCGAGGTCCCCGCCGGGGCGGAGGTCGTCGACGGCTCGGGCAGGACGCTCCTGCCGGGCCTGATCGACGCCCACGTCCACACCTTCGGGCGCCGGCACCTCCGCCGGGCGGCGGTCCTCGGGGTGACGACCGAGCTGGACATGTTCACCGTCCCGCAGACCGCCCGGTCGATGCGACGCGAGCAGGAGGCCGGCGACGCCACCGACCGGGCCGACCTCCTCTCCTCGGGCTATCTGGCGACGGCGTCCGGGGGACACGGCACCCAGTACGGCGTGGACGTGCCCACCCTCGACGGGCCCGGCGACACGGCCGGCTGGGTGGACGCGCGGATCGAGGGCGGCGCCGACTACATCAAGATCGTCTACGACGACGGGTCGGTGGCGGGGGCGTCCTTCCCCACCCTGGACCTCCGGACGGTGGAACGGCTCGTCGAGGAGGCCCACGCCCACGATCGGCTCGCGGTCGTCCACGTCTCCTCGCTGCGGGCGGCCCGCGAGGTCGTCCGGGCCGGCGCCGACGTCCTGGCGCACGTCTGGATGGACAGCGTCCCCGACCCGGCGACCGTCCGGTCGATGGAGGAGAGCGGGGTGGCGGTCACGCCGACGCTGGCCGTCATCGAGGGCGCCGCCGGAGCAGCCGGGGCCGAAGACAGCGGCCTCGCGGACGACCCCCGTCTGGCCCCCTACCTCGCTCCCGAGGCGGTGGGCCAGCTCGAGCAGGGCTTCCCCGACAGGGAGGGGAGCCGGGCCTCGTTCGAGGCGGCCCTGGAGTCCGTCCGGCTCCTCCACGAGGCGGGGGTCCCGCTGCTCGCCGGCACCGACGCGCCCAACCCCGGCACCGCGCACGGGGCGAGCCTCCACCGGGAGCTGGAGCTCCTCGTCGAGGCCGGGCTCGAGCCGGTGGAGGCGCTGACGGCCGCCACGGCGACGCCGGCCGAGGTCTTCGGGCTCGACGACCGGGGCCGGATCGAGGAGGGCCGTCGGGCCGACCTGCTGCTGGTCGAGGGCGACCCGACGTCCGACGTCGAGGCCACCCGGAACGTCGTCGGCGTCTGGAAGGCGGGCGAGAGGGTCGACCGCGAGGCCTACCGCCAGCGGGTGACCGAGGCCCGGGAAGGCGACGGAGACGGCGAGGCGGGGCCGTCCGCGGGATCGGAGTCGGGTGTGGTGAGCGGCTTCGAGTCCGGCGAGCCCGGCGCCCGCTTCGGCGCCGGCTGGCAGATCTCCACCGACCGGATGATGGGGGGCACTTCGACGGCCTCGATGCGCGTCGTCGACGGCGGCGCCGACGGCTCGTCGGGGTCGCTGCTGGTCGAGGGGGAGATCAGCGGTGACAGCCGTTTCCCCTGGGCCGGGGCCATGTTCGTGCCCGGGTCGTCGATGCAGCAGACCGCCGACCTGTCGGCCTGGGACGCGATCTCGTTCTGGGCCCGCGGGGACGGGGCCACCTACCGCCTGATGGCCTTCTCACAGTCGACGGGCCGCCGGCCCGTGACGCACACCTTCGAGGCGGGGCAGGAGTGGAAGCGGCACGTCGTCCCGTTCTCGGAGCTGCCCGGCATCGACGGCAGCGGGCTCGGCGCCGTCCTCTTCTCGGCGGATTCCGAGCCGGGTAGCTTCCGCCTCCGTATCGACGAGGTGCGGTTCGTGAAGTCGGGGTCGGCGGACTGAGGCCGGTGCAGTGAGCGTTGCCGAGGGCGGCCCCGACGGTCCGGCCGCCGGGCTGCCGCGCCCGCTCCTCCGCTTCGTCGAGCTGGTGGAGCGGGGCGAGTTCTGGGAGAGCCACGAGGCGCTCGAGGCGGCGTGGCGGGAGCACGGCAGCGAGTTCTACCACGGGCTCATCCTCTACGCCAGCGCCTTCGTCCACGCCCGTCGCGGCAACCGCCACGGCATCCTGGCGCAGCTCGAGAAGGCCGAGGAGGCGCTGGAGCCCTTCCCGCCCTCCTACCTGGGCGTCGACGTGGAGGGGGTCCTGGAGCACGCCCGCCGGTGCCGCGAGCTGGTGGAGCGCCACGAGCGCCCGCCCGGGGCCTCGTGGGGGGAGGCGGTGCCGTTCCCGCGACTGGAGCCCGACGTCGACCGGGTGCGGGGGGACGAGCCGGAGCTCGGGGCCTCGTGACGCCCCCCGCCCGACGGCGGGGCCGGTCCCCTTACGCGTCCCCCCGGATCCGCTTCGTGAGCGCGGGGACGAGTCCCATGAGCCGCTGGTAGGTGCAGAGCTGGCCGCGGTGGTACATCTCCTGGGAGATCCCGTGGTGCAGCCAGCCGAGACGCGTCCCGCGGCGGCCGTCGAAGCGCTGGATCGTCCCGAGCATGTGGATCTCGCCGGCGTCGCGGAAGCGCTCGAGGCCCCGGCCGAGCGTGCCCTCGAGGGCGTCGAGCAGGTCGTCCTTGCCCGAGACCCCCTCCAGGGCGCCGGCGTGCTCGTCGACGAGCTCCGGGAAGGGCCGCCGCCGGAAGCTCCCGTCCGGCCGGGTCAGCTCGCCGACCATCATCTCGGAGACCTCCATGATGTGGAGCACCAGCTCCTCCACGCTCCTGACCTCGTCCTCGGGGCGGAAGCCGAAGCGCTCGGCGGGGACGTTCTCCACCTCGGCGACGACGCCCCTCCGGGTGTCCTCCCACGCCTCCAGCGCCTCGTCGAGGAGGCTGTCGGCGGCGATCTCGGCCATCGGATCACCTCCTGAGCGGATCGGGGTGCAACGGACGACGGGCGCCGGTATAGTAGCGACCACGCCCGGATCTCGCAGCGCCGCGGGGGCGCGGCGGCCTCGCCGGGCCCGGCCGTTCCGAGCGCCCCCCGACGGAATCCCGACGATCCGCGACGGAGCGATCATGCCCGACTTCCCGCCCGACGCCGAGGACGTCGTCACGGTCACCAGCAGGATGGCGGGCGACGACCGCCGGGACTTCGAGGTCCGGGGCGAGCCGCCGGACGACGCCGGGGAGCTCCCGGAGCTCTCGGAGCTCCGGCACGAGAACGAGATGGTGGCGGCGATGAAGGACGAGGGCTACCGGCTCACCATGGTCGGGGGCGGCGCCGGGTCGGACGAGGTGCGGCGCTTCTACTTCCGGAAGACGTAGGCTCGCGCGGCGAGCCGCGGCCCCCCCGGTGAGACACGACATGCCGGTTCGCCAGGACGGAGACGCTTCCCCACGATGACGACGCGGCTTCCACAGACGGTCGGGGCGGAGGGGCGGGCCTGGCGCGGCTCGACGGCCCTGGGGGTCGTCGTCGTCTTCCTGGCGGGGACGTTCGTCAGCGCGGCGGGCATGCACGGGTGCCCGCGGCACCACCACGCCCCCTCGCCGGGCGCGGTGACCGCGGGGGCCGATTCCGACGCGACGGGGACGGCGTCCGACCGCGGCCGGGACCGAGACGAGCCCGTCGGCCCGAGCTGCACCTGTCTCGGCGACTGCCAGTCCGGCGCGCCCAGCGCGCTCCACGAGCCGCCCGTCCGGGCCATGCCGGACGCCGAGCCCCTGGCCCGGGCGGCGTCGGCCCGGGCGGCGGAGCCGCGTCCCGAGCCGCGGTCCGAGTACTTCCTCCCCTATCCCCTCGGCCCTCCCGTGGCCTGACCGTCCGCTCCGAGCCTTCTCGACCGGCGACGACCGGAACGAGCCACGGAACCGGCGCGGCCGCGG
>CAYZLN010000188.1:2757-3978 GCA_964479295.1 uncultured Gemmatimonadota bacterium | reverse complement strand
GTCTACCCGGCCGAGCAGGCCGAGCTGTTCGAGGCGGGGGACGAAGGATGAAGCTCTCGCGCCTGGTCGAGACCCACCACGCCGTGGCCGACGTCTCGGCGCGCCTGGAGAAGGTCGGGCGCCTGACGGAGCTCCTCTCGGAGACGGATCCCGAGGAGGCCCCGGTGGCGGTGTCCTACCTCTCCGGCGAGCTGCCCGACGGGAAGATCGGGGTCGGCCCGGCGACGCTGGACGAGGTGCTCCCGGTGGAGCCCTCCGACGAGCCGACGCTCACCCTCTCGGAGGCCGACCAGGCGCTGCGCTCGATCGGGGAGATCTCGGGCGAGGGGGCCCGGGCGCGCCGCCGGGAGGCGCTGGAGGAGCTGTTCGGCCGGGCCACCGACGACGAGCAGGCGTTCCTGGCCCGCCTGATCCTGGGCGAGCTCCGTCAGGGCGCGCAGGAGGGGCTGCTGGTCGAGTCCCTCGCCGAGGCCTCGGGGCTGGAGGCCGGGGGCGTCCGGCGGGCGGTGATGCTCAGGGGCGAGACCGGGGACGTGGCCCGGGCCGTCCTGGCCCGGGGGGAGGGGGCGCTGGAGGCCTTCTCCCTCGAGCTCTTCCGGCCCGTCAAGCCCATGCTCGCCCGGACCGCGGGGGGCGTGGAGGACGCCCTGGAGCGGCTGGGCCGGGCCGCCTTCGAGTACAAGTTCGACGGCGCCCGGCTCCAGGCCCACAAGGACGGCGACCGGGTCCGGGTCTTCACCCGTCGTCTGAACGAGAAGACCGACGTCCTTCCGGAGGTCGTCGAGGCGGTGCGGGCCCTGGACGCCGACGAGCTCGTCCTGGACGGCGAGGCCCTCTCCTTCCGCGACGACGGCCGCCCCCGGCCCTTCCAGCAGATCATGCGCCGGTTCGGGCGGGACGGGGACGCCGGCGAGCTCCGGGAGGAGCTGCCCCTGGTCCCCCTCTTCTTCGACTGCCTCTACCTGGAGGGGGTCAGCCTCATCGAGCTCGCCGCCCGCGAGCGGCTCCAGGCCCTCGACCGGGTGGTCCCGGAGGAGCACCGCGTGCCCCGCCTGGTGACCGACGACCCGGAGGAGGCCCGCGGCTTCTTCGACCGGGCCCTGGAGGAGGGCCACGAGGGGCTGGTGGCCAAGTCGCTCGAGGCCGGCTACGAGGCGGGCCGGCGGGGCCACGACTGGCTCAAGATCAAGCCGGTCCACACCGCCGACCTGGTGGTGCTGG